>JBGSVC010000502.1:0-15933 GCA_041753175.1 Planctomycetaceae bacterium | reverse complement strand
CCAGGCCCAACTTCGTATGCTTCCGTCATGCCGTCTGCCAACATGTTTCGAATGGAAGTTTCCCAAAGCACCGGATTGAGAACCTGTTCAACGAGGATCTCTTTGAGCGTGTGCGGATCGGAGTGCGGTTTAGCATCAACGTTCGAATAGACGGGGATTTTCGGAGTCTGCATGGAGACGTCAGCCAGGGCTTGTGCCAGTCTCTGATCTGCTGGTTTCATGATGGGAGTGTGGAATGCCCCTGCGACAGAGAGCTTAACCGTTTTTCCGCCAGCGGCTTCGGCCAGTTTGACGACTTCGTCAACGGCATTCGTGATGCCAGAGACAACAGTGTTTCCCGGACAAAGGAGATTGGCGACACGGATTTCCCCGAGACTGGAGGCTTGCTGGCAGAGTCGTTCGACGACTTCGACAGGAAGTAGCAGGATACTGGCCATGCTGGAAGGGGTGGCGTCGGCAGCATCCTGCATGGCTTGACCGCGCTGCTGGACGACACGCAGGCCGTCTTCAAACGAGAGGGCTCCGGCGAATGTCAGGGCGGTGTACTCCCCGAGGCTCAGGCCCGCGGCCATTTTGCAGGAATCAATCAGGCCGGGGGATTTCAATTTCAGGATTTCCAGAGCCGCGATACTGCACACAAAAAGTGCCGGTTGGCTGTAGACAGTGGAATCGAGTTTATCGGTGGGGCCCTGTTCGCAGATGTCAATCAGATCATAGCCGAGGATATCTGAAGCTTGTTGGAACAGTCTGGCAGACGTGGGGGACGCATCGAGAATCGGACGAGCCATCCCGAGATGTTGGGCGCCCTGCCCTGGGAAAAGAAATGCGATTTGAGACATGTTGTTTTCACGTCGCTATAGTTAGGGAATAAACGAGGGAACGAGTGTGTGGGTTGCGGGTGGTTTCTCCGGGCATTCCGATGTCCGGCAAGTCAAAGACAGATCGATACTCACGCAGGAGCGGGACTTTGTGAGAGAGCCTGAACGATGCTTTGATTGATGTTCTTTTGGGCAAACCGAGTGGCCGTCTGGAGGGCATTGCGAATGGCAGTGCCGTTGCTGGAGCCATGGGCGATCAGGCAGACACCATCAATGCCGAGGAGAAGAGCGCCGCCGGTTTCGCTGTATTGATAGTTCCGGGCGAGGTCATGCAGGGCTTGTTTGCCGAGGTCCTGTTCGTTTTGAAGCTTCCCGACGACATGCTTGGCGACCATGTTCATCATCATGTCGGCCATCCCTTCACTGGATTTGAGAACGACATTGCCAGTGAAGCCATCGCAGATGATGACATCGGCTTCTCCGTGAAAGATGCCCCGCCCTTCGACGTTACCAATGTATTGGTCTTTGATAACGCTTTTGGAGAGAATTTGATGGGCTTCGAGGATGATCTCGGTCCCCTTGCCCTCTTCGCTGCCAATATTGATGACGCCGACGCGGGGGTTGTCGATGCCGAGGATTTCGCGGGCGTATATGGCCCCCATGATGCCATATTGAGCAAGGTGTTCAGGTCTGGCGGCGGGGTTGGCACCGACATCCATCAAGACTGATTTGCCTCGCATCGTCGGAAGGATGACGGCGATTCCGGGGCGTTTAACGCCTTTGAGGAAAAGTCTGGTCTTCAGTCCAGCGACAACAACCGCTCCTGTGTTTCCTGCGCTAACGACGGCATCGGCCTGACGACCGGCCATGAGTTGCCAGCAGACTGATAAAGAGCAGTTTGGTTTGCGACGAATGGCTTCGGTTGGCTTTTCATCCATCCCGATAAAGCCCTCGGCGGGGATGATCTGGATTTGATCGCCCTGATAGCCGGATTTCGCGAGAAGGTCTTCCAGGAGGGGGCGATCCCCGACCAGCATGACCTGCAACGAGGGGTCTGTCGACACAGCGGCAAGAGTTCCCTCGATATTAATACCGGGAGCTTCATCACCACCCATCGCGTCCAACGCGATCCGCATAAATCAGGTTCCTAGAGCGAAAAAAGAGGGGCTGTCGGCGTTGCTTGAGACGGTTCGTGTTTGTCTGAAGCAGTCCTAAAGGGTGTCACCACTCTGAGATTATTCGAAATCAACTCGTCGTATCGAACTGAAAATGAACGAGAAAGATTTGGAACACTCAGCAAGATGACCGAACGGTTCGTTATGTTTGTGAGTTTTCGATTCATGCCAGTGAATCAGCATGACTGTCGGAGCGAGCGTTCTTGCTGGCCCAGATATACTTTGGACAGGAGAGCAGTTAGTTAGCTGCATCGTCTGTGGTGATGAGCGTGCGGCCCATGTAAGTCCCACAGTTGGGACAGATCGTGTGCGAAGGTTTGGGAGAGGCGCACTGTGGGCAGGTCTCCAATTTGACCGGCTTTTGCAGGTTTGCAGACCAACGCTTGCTGGATCGGGAGTGTGATTGTCGTTTCTTTGGAACGGCCATTGTCTTGAGTCCTGAAATTCAATCCTGGAGGGCGATCGGTTGAATAGGCCGATCGTCGCATACGAAGAAGGCTAAGTTTCGTCACTATCGGCCTGTAGTCTTCGTCCAGGTCCAAAACTGCCAGACGGATATCTCTCACCAATCGACCACCAACGGAAAAAATCAGTTAAGAGGTCAAAAGAGATCGAAAAATTCCGTCTGAAAACGAAACAAAGATCTTAGCAGCGTGCTCAAATGCCGTCAACCATGGTGGTTAACCATTTTGAGTTACAGGATTGTCGACTGGGAGCGGGATGATCCGGGTAAATCAATGAATACACTTTTGAGGCAACTTCTGTACGACGACGTGCATTTTGTTTGTCGTAACCAATTCCCTTTGTGGCATTTAGGGTTTTTATTGACGGTTGTTGGAATCGCATTCGAGTTTCTCGAATCGTGTCGACCTGGAAATCTATCGACCACCGGGACGTGAGAACGTCGGAGGTGGTCCGTATTGAGGCATCCGCTGGTTGGCTCCCATATTCAGGGAATTGGCAAAACGCTTCAGCGATTCATTGAGAATCTGGACGCCCGAATAGGTGTTGATGATCGGAGCTTTCACCTTACCTCCTACGTGTACCTGAACCATTCCTTCGGTGGCTTCTCGCAGTAAAGGAGTGTCGATGATGGAATTGACCAATGGAATCATGGATTGATTGCGGGGAATTTTGGAGACGAAGTTGAGGTTCATCTCTTGATCAAAGCGGATGTGACCTGAACCGGCCATGCTGATGGCGGTGCCGATGAAATCGATCTGGTCGAAATTGAAACGGCTGTTGCTGATCCCAAAGTCGGCGAAAGCAAAATTGAAAGCTGTTTTATCTGGAGGGACAAATTTGAGGAGATTAAACATGCGAATGAACATGGGGAGTTCATAGAGTTCGGCCTGACTGATCCAGAGTTGTCCTCTGCCGGCAATGCGGTTGGAATCCATCCCCTGCCCGCTGATATCAAGCCAACCGTTCATGATGCCACGGATCTGACTGGCACCGTATCCATTGAATTGAGCCCAGTTGGCCAGGGAGGCGCGCGTCAGTTCGATTCGAGAACGATATTCCATGGTTTGAGCCATGTTGACAATAGCGTCCATGCTGACGATGCCTTGAAAGATTTCCCCTTGAACGCGGTCGCTCAACGCGATGGCTTTAGGAATATGGTTGGCGGGTTGAGGCTCGAAGGTGCCTCTGGATCCAAAGATGACCTGATTTTGAGTGACATGAAATGGCCCGGTGATGTTTGTGACGGGATATCCCATGAATGACAGCGACGCAATTTTTAGTCGTCCCTGCATTTCTACCTGATTGTCGAACATCGTTCCCTGTGTTTCAATTTCTCCACAGATGTTTTCAATGAGGACACCAAGATCTAACGACATGCCGGAGACAAAGTATTTGAGGGCCCATGCGGAAGTGAGAGCCGGTGAGACGGGATCGTAGGTCCCTTTGAATTCGAAGACGCCGCTCATTGAAAATGGGCTGGTGATTTTGAGAGTGTCGAAGACTTGCCTGAGTGTCAGTGGCAGGGCCTTGACGAAGTCTTCATCGGGGATCATGTTGCCGACGTAAACATCTTCAAATCTGGCGACCCAGAAATCTTTGAGTTCAGTGAGTTTGAGCCTGGCGGTGAACGATGTGGGGCCATGGTGGGCTGAAAGTGATTCAAAATTTACGATCCCGTTTTCCATGCTGAGGATCGCTTTGATCTTTTCCCAACGGTAGGGGAAGAACTGTGGAGTCGCTTCAGCATCGCGGGTGACCAGGCGCGGAATGGTCACGATGGCTCCGACACCTTTCAATTGTTTGACGTCGAAACTGGCATCGAAATGCCCTCGAGGATTAAGGCTGTTCCATTTGCGTTCGGCATCGGGTGAAGAGGTGATCAGAGCCGTTTTGAGCGATTGATCAAATTCGGCGTGTGTGGCCTGGATTTGAAATTGGCTGATGATGTCTTCAGCGAGTGGGCTGACAGACCCCGATGCAGAAATTTCTGTCGACATATGACGCCCGGTGACATTTTCGAATGTCCAGATGTCGTTTTCAAGGTTGATATCGGCGAAGAGTTCTTCGATTTGATAAGGGAATTGTTCCCAGTTCATCGTGGCGTTTTTAAGTTTCGAGCGTGATGCCTGGAGGTGCCCCCCCTTTGTTCCGTTGGGGAAGTAAAGTTCATGGTCGATATCGACAAGTCCTGTGATATGAAACTTGCGGACGACGTCTTCTGTCGGGTCTGGAAGCGCAGAAAGAAAGGTTTCATCGATGGGGAGAGAGTTGATGTTGATGTTGAGGCGCGTCACGTGTTCCGGGCCGGGGCGGAGAGTGGACCCTTTCAGGATGACCGGTCGACCGTTGGCCATTCCTGTGAGATTGTAAATGAGCAGTGGCTGTGTTGATTCGGGCGATTGAATGATCGTCCCTTCGATGCCGTAAATTGGATAGGGAAATGATTTTGGTTTCGCGTTGCCGTTGTGAATGGTCAGCTTTTGAAGGTCGGCATGTATACCTGTGGAGTCAACGCGGCAGCGCGTTTCCATATCAAACTGGCCAGTAATCTGGAGATGCTCCATGATATTTTGAATGTTTTGAGGCGCGGTCTGTTTGAGTCGATCCGTTAAGGAGACATTCCAGACGCGTAACAGGACGCTGTTATCCTGCCCGGTGATCACCTGCTTGAGCCTGACATCAGAAGCCAGATCGACCGATCCGTCGGACTGAGTGTTGGAACCCATGGCCAGGAGGGAGTTTTCAAAAGGGAACAGTCCGGCGATTGAGAGAGTCGTTTCGCCGCTTTGTGCAGAAAGGTTTGTAATGTCCAAGGCCTCGTTATTGAGGTGTATTGTCCCCTTAAGATTATGAAGAGGCATGGGAAAGCGCGGGTGGTCGAGCATGCCGGATGTGAGATCAATCTTCGCGTCAAGATTGATCGGAGCGTTAGGGGTTGTTTTGGAAATCGTGAAATTGAGATTGGCGTCGAGTCGAGTCCGCAGGTCGTCGTTTTGCTGGGACGGTTGAGGTTGTGAGGAATGAAAGCTGACTGGTCGGAAGGTCGTTTTATTTTCTGTCGCCTGGATGCGGTTTTTCAGTTGATCGACCTGAGGCTTAAAGTCAGGCATGATGGCAAGGGCGACATCGACAAGTTCGTTTCCAAACTGAAGTTTGAGCAGTTCTCCTTCCACGAGCCAGGTTTGATCTTTTGAGGAATAAGCGGCGCGGGCATCGAGTTTTCCGACGTCGCCTCCATCGGCGCTTATGGCCAGTTGCAGAATGTTTTCTGGTGTGAGATTCGAATCCAGATCGATATGGTGCAGTTCGTATTGAACTGTACGGCCGATCACAGGATCATCTGCGGAAATCCGTATCGTGCCCTCTCGGATGGAAAGCTGGGGTTTGGTGTCGCTTTTGGGGAGGATGGGGGGAAGTTTGGTAATCGTCCAGATGCCGTCGGCTGTCTTGTGAAGGTCGATGACGGGCCGAATCAGTTCAACACGTTGCACCTTAATCTGCTGGGTGCGCTGATAAAGATCCCAATCAACGAAGACATCGACTTCAGGCAGATGAGCTAATTCTGTCTGACGGACAGGATCGCCGATGATGAGGTTTTTGAGTGAGAGTTTGCCATTGGTAGACAGATCGGCGGCTTGAAGTTTGATATTCCAGTCCGGGGCAATTTCGTGGAGAGCACAACTGACCTGATAGTGAGTGAGTTGTTCACGGTGAGTCCAGATCCAATAGACGACCCCCACACCGATCAGAAGGATGATCAGAATGCAGAAGAGAGTCATCTGAAAGAGTCGTCGGACAAACGTGAACATCGTGTTCTGGGGGTTCATTCAAAGTCAGGAAAAAGAAAAATTAACAGACAGTGCATCAAACGGAAGGTACATCAAACAGACAGTACATCAATAAAGATGGAACGTGCCTGTTTTAATGATGCTTTGGATCGCGCGTGTGGACTCCTTGAAATCAGGATTGTGTGGCAGAAACGGGGATTTGTTCGCTTGATCTGCGGGCTTTGAGTGTTGAGTAAAGTGCATAAGATGAGAGTGCCAGTAAGGGATATTCCAAAGGGAGGCGATATCTCAGAGAACTGACGAAGATCATGTGAATGGCTGCAAAAAAGAGGATGGGCATCAACGTGATGAGGACAACGAGCGAGCGGTCCCCTGCCCTGCTGGAGTACTCAGGGGGGCTTGCAAGATAGAAAACGCCCAGAGTTGCCAGGAGCAATAACGGAACAGCATGAACCGCGATCACGACCGCAGGGGCGGTCCCACCGAATTGCCGGGCGTTGGGCCAAGGCTTGAAATAGCGGTAGAGTTTGACGATGGCCAGTTGGGTGGCATGTGCAGGATGTTGCCAGGCGTATTGCCAGCCGGCGTGTTTATAATGTTGATCAACATCGTATTCCGACATGTGGGACATGAGGTTGTCTTGATCGAAGAATGTCATATTGCTGTCGCCGGTCGCTGTGGGATTGAGGCCATCGTAGAGGCTGGGACCCATCCAGAGGGTAGTCATGACGAAATGATTGGTCACGATTTTATTGCGAATAATCCAGGGTGACATTGAAATCTGAAAAGCCAGGAGCATCAAAGCAATGGGAGCAAGGGTGTGACTGGCGAATTTGCGAGTCAGTATTTTCTCTTTGGATTGATAAACGAAAAAGAGGGCGATGATTGCCAGAAAGGGGTACCAACTGGGGCGCTGATATGTCGCCAGAGCGGCAGAAAAACCGGTGAGGGTGGCGTAGGTGATGCGTTGAGTTTGGGTGGTTGCCTTCCACCAGCCAATGACCAGCCAGAGATTGATCAGAACAAACAAGGCAAAGCTGGTTTCACTCAGGAAGACAACAGAGAAGCCAATAAGCGGCGGCGAAAAAGCAGCCCAGTAACCTGCGATGTTGGCGATCGGATCGTTGAATAGGGCGCGTGTGAGGAGAAATGTCATGCCGCAAGTCGCAGAACCGATGGCGGCCAGAAGAAGACGAGCCGGGAGAGGATCCTCTCCGAACAAGCTCATTGAGACAGCGAGAATAGCGGGGAAGCCGGGCATACGGTGGACCTGCCTTGGAGGCTGGTAGATTTCAAAGGGCTGTCCGTGGGCAATTTTCTGTGCCAGTTGCCAATAGCCAGACGCATCGCCTTCAATGAGGTCAAAACGCGCGGGGCGATGGTCAATAAATTTCTGAACGCCAAACGCTGCTACGCCTCTGAGCAGGAAAGCAAGCAGGCAGATCAGAATCAGGCTCAAAGGATAAGTACACAAGATTCGCATCAGGCGGAAAAGCCAGTCAAAGTGTGGGAGATGCAGGGAGACCGGGAAACGATGCTGACACGTGAGCGAGCGGCAGTATGAATTGTAAAGGCTCACACGGAACTGGGTTTGGAGGGGGGCGGCGGATCATAACGCCGTTGTGTTTGATGGGTCAAGACTGTGTTTTTAAGGCAATAATGCCCGCCTGTGAGTCTGCCATCTCAGCCCGTTGATTTTCTCAATGCGCTGCATATTTCCTTGGATGGTTTCAATAAAAACGCTCGGCTAAGGGCGTTTTGGGAGTGTTGAAAACCCACATGAAGGCGATTTTCAGCAGGCTGAAAGGGCCAACGAAGGGTCATGTGTCGTTGATTGATATTTTGGTATGAGGATGCCAGAATACGAGGTCTCACACATCCACCCTGTTTATTCAATTGAATTCGGAGCTCAAATGAGAACGCGTATCGTGCCTTGGCGCTCAAGCTATGCCTGTTTGCGAGTTGGTCTGTTCGTTTGCCTGATGTTGAATGCAGGTTTTGGTGGGGGTGTCGGTCAGGTGTGGTCGCAGGAGACTCCCGTCTTGGAGACGGCAACAGAAGTCGTGGCAGACGACACAGCCAAGGTAGAATCTGAGGAAGTCACGACGGCTCATGAGTTTAGCTCGGCTGATATGGCCTGGATGATGACAGCTTCGGCCTTTGTATTGATGATGACAGCGCCAGGTCTTGCACTCTTTTATGGGGGACTTGTCCGCAAGAAAAACATCCTCAGCGTGATGATGCAATGCGTGTTTTTGATGGGGATGATGTCGATTGTCTGGGTGCTCTGGGGTTATAGCCTAGCCTTTGGACAGGGAATCCTGGGAGGCTTTGTGGGAGGCGGTGATTATCTTCTCTGGCAGGGAGTGATGCCGAGTATGGTTAATGGAGAAGCATTTGTGCCTCACGATGGACGCAGTATTCCGACCGTGCTCTTTGCAACCTTCCAAATGATGTTTTTTATTATTACCCCCGGTCTGATCTGTGGGGCATTTGCCGAGCGGATGAAGTTTTCTGCAATGGTCCTCTATTCATTGGCATGGGGGACGTTTGTTTATTGTCCGATTGCACACTGGGTATGGGCCAACGATGGGTGGTTGTGTGAATGGAATCCAGACGCACAATTTGCAGCCTTGGATTTTGCAGGCGGGACTGTCGTTCACATCAGTTCCGGCGTTTCGGCTTTGGTGTGTGCGTTGATGATTGGGAAGCGTTTGAGTTATGGCCACGAGCCGATGCCTCCACATAACCTGACTTATACCTGTATTGGGACCGCTTTGTTGTGGGTGGGCTGGTTTGGATTCAACGCCGGCAGTGCGTTGGCAGCCAATACGTCGGCGGTGAATGCATTTGTCAGCACCCATCTTGCGGCTGCGACGGGGCTGGTCACGTGGGCGGTGTTGGAATGGGTGATGCGGGGACATCCTTCGATCCTGGGAGCCTGTACCGGAGCCGTCGCGGGATTGGTGTGCATTACTCCAGCCAGTGGAACAGCAACGCCCATCGGAGGCATTTTGATTGGGCTAATCGGGACATGTGTCAGTTACTTTGCCTGTACGACGCTGAAAAAGACGTTCAAGTATGATGATGCATTGGATGTATTCGGAGTCCACGGGATGGCCGGGATTACAGGCGCATTGCTGACCGGCGTATTTGCATCGGCTTCAATCTATGCAGGTCGACCGGGATTGCTGGAAGGCCATCCCGAGCAGATGATTCCGCAGGCCGTTAGTGTACTGGCCTCAGCAGGACTGGCGATCATTGGGACGTTTGTGATTCTGAAAATCATCGACCTGACAATCGGAATACGGGTTTCTAAAGATGTGGAATTGCAAGGTCTGGATCTGAATGAACATGGAGAAGAGGGCTATATTTTTGTGTGATCTCCGTCTAAGATCAAACCATCTCTTTTGAAACTACTCCTGGAGAGTTCAAGAGAAGGTATTGACGGAGGATGCACGTGTCGGCCTGCTCAGAAAGCCTTGTGGTCAGAATCGGATCGCGAGTTGACGAAAAAAATCAAAGTGAAGACAGACAGCTTTTATCAGCTTTAATAACATGCAAAGGTTTTGGAAATGAAAAAGATTGAGGCGATCATACGCCACTTCAAGCTGGAAGAAGTGAAGGACGCCCTGACTGCGATGGGCGTTCAAGGCATGACGGTGACGGAAATCCGAGGATTTGGACGTCAAAAGGGACATAAAGAGCAATATCGCGGGGCAGAATATACGGTCGATTTTCTGCCAAAAGTCAAAATTGAGATCGTCGTTCCCACAGAATCCAAGAACGAAGTCATCGACACCATTCTTCGAACAGCCCGTACCGGACAAATCGGGGATGGTAAGATCTTCGTGAGCGATCTGGAAGAGATTATTCGGATTCGTACCGGTGAGACTGGGGAAGAGTCTTTGTAAGCGGAATTCTGTCCTGCTTGGTTGTTGATGAATTCGGAAATTGCTTTCGATTTTGAAACAACCTACTGTGCAAAGCAGAAGTTTTGTTCAAAGGCCACCTTTGGTGTTCTCGTCGATGATGTTGACAGCGGTCAGGCAGCCACGAACTCGTCTGACTGTTGTTTTTTTATATTATTCCTGCCTGATTGAAATTTGGGCTGATTTATGAAGATGAAGCGCCTGGTTGCAATTGTGCGGCCGTATAAACTCGATGAAATCAAGATGGCATTGATCAAAGAGCAGATCTACGGAATGTCGGTCTCGGAACTTCGCGGGTTTGGCAGACAACGCGGACACACAGAAACATATCGTGGAGCCGAGTATAAAGTTGATTTTGTACCCAGACTGAGCATCGAAATTATCCTGCCGGAGAACAAGTTGCAGTCGGCCATAGACGCCGTGATTACCGGAGCGCGGACTGGTGAGATTGGGGATGGAAAGATTTTTATCAGTGATCTTGAGGAAGTCATTCGCATTCGGACCGGGGAAACAGGCCCGGAAGCTATTTGAACAATCAGCCAGAAAGAGTCGATAAAACAGGAAACGAGCATTCAGGCCTGCTGTGGTGAGCAATGATCTGTCGCAGACGCTGCGTTCCTGAAGACGAGTCGGTTCTAAAGTCGGGATCATGCATAAGCCACAATCGGGAGAATTGAGTCAGGCTTCATCTTCGATCGCCGAGGATAAAGCTCGTGTGCAGCAAATTCGAAAGCTGGTCACGATTCAATTCGAGAAGCGTGCTCAGGGGGCTGCACTCGGTGGGTTACTGAGTCACTGGACGGATCAGTTTTTGCTCAATCTGGCCAATGAAGCTTTTCGAGATTACCAGCTCAAGCATACAGAGCTGGATTCGGATGTCGCTTTGATTGCCGTTGGTGGATACGGGCGGGCGGAATTAGCCCCTTACTCGGATATCGATCTGCTGTTTTTATATCGCAATTCAAAGGCGAACTGGTTTGAAGCCGTGGCGGCCTCAATTGTACGCCGTGGCTGGGACAGTGGATTAAAGCTCGGGCATAGCCTGCGCCGTCTCAATGAGGCGCTGGCGATGGCACGCGATGATGTGCAGATTGCGACCTCGCTGGTAGAGACTCGATTGATCTGGGGGAGCCAGTCGCTGCATGATGATTTGCGTTTCCGGTTCACACGCTCGATCGGAAACTCGCGAAACCATCAGTTTTATCACGACTGCATCCGGTCACGCGAATTGGAACGCGACGAGCATGGGCAATCGGCTCAGTTTCTTGAGCCGGATGTGAAGCGTTCTGCAGGAGGTTTGCGCGATATTCATTTGATACGCTGGATTGCATTTTCGATTGCGCAGGAATCGAAGCTCGATATCATCTGGAAGCAAGGACTCCTCAATCAAAATGAGTTTGAAACGCTGCGTGGAGCGTATGAATTTCTGATGCGGAATCGATTTTATCTGCATCTGCATGCCGGTCGCGGACAGGATGTGTTATCGCGTCACGAGCAGTTGCGTATTGCCGATCAACTGGGATATTTGTCGACTTCAGTACAACAACCAGTCGAACAGTTTATGCAGAAATATTTTCTGCACGCCATTGCCGTGCGTGAGATCACAGAGCGCTTTGTCGAACGGAATCGTCCGGGACGATGGATCTCCCGTGTCTTGTCATCGTTGTTGACGCGTCGTTATGAGCGGATTTTTTTAATTCGCCCCAGTGAGATCGATGTCATTGCCAGTCATCGACTGGAGGTGGCGCGCTCTCTGGAGAAAACGATGAAGCTTTTTGAACTGGCGGCAAAATATGGAAGTGTGCCCAATCCGATCTTGCTGGATGAAATCCAGCAGTATCAACCCGAAGAAGTCGAAGACGTCACCCCGGCAGCTTCGCAATCATTTCTGTATATTCTTTCCCACCCCAGAAACATTGGAAAGATTATGCGCAGTATGTATAGCTGCGGTGCATTGGAGCGATTACTGCCAGCGATGAGACACTGTCGTGGGTTATTGCAATTCAATCAATATCACAGTTATACCGTCGATGAGCATACGATGCGGGCCATCGAAGCAGCGGGAGCGTTTGCCGCCGACATGGAGCATGCCGGAAAAGTTTTTCGATCACTCAAATCCAAAGAACTACTTTTTCTGGCGGTACTGCTTCATGATATGGCAAAAGGTTACGAAGAAGACCATTCCATATTGGGTGCCCGCTTTGCCATTGATGTCGGGCAGCGATTGCTATTGCAGCAAGAGCCGATTGAAATCCTGTCGTTTTTAGTCCGTTGGCATCTTCATATGTCGGATCTGGCGCTGCGACGTGATATCAGTGATCCGAAATTAACGTCCACTTTTGCGCATCTGGTGGGAGATTCCAGACGCCTGAGGTTGTTGTATTTGCTGACGATTGCAGATATTCAGGCAGTTGGTCCGGGAGTGTGGACGCAATGGAAAGGCGAACTGCTCAAGGATATTTATGATCGAACTTTGGAGCATTTTGGTGAAGAATCTGAAACACCAAAACTGGCGGCGATCAGTGAAACGCAGGTGATCGAATCGCTGATGGGAGCCCGTGAGATGCAGCCCTGGTCTGAAGGGAAACGCGAACAGGTCTCCGAGATTTTTCGTTCCCTTCCCTCGCAGTATCTGCAGGCCAATCTGCGCCCTACCATTGAGCACGACATCCTTTCGATTGTGCAGTTGGGATCCGAGGAATCTCGTGTCACGGGGCGCTACGATGACGACAGTGGGCTGGTTGAGTTTCTGGTTATCGGTCGTCATGGTTTCACGCGAGGGATTTTTGAGCGCATCTGTGGCGTATTGACTGCGATGCGACTGAAGATTGTCGCGGCGGCCATCGCCACGACTTCTCAGGGCGTCATCATTGACCGCTTTCGATTGCTTGATCAGGATTTTCCGAATAAGCCACCAGTCTGGCGGATCGAGGAAATATCGGGCATCATCAACGAGCATCTGTATCGCCCGACATCACTGGAAAAGTTGTTCAAAAAGAACAAGCGTTACGGGAATCTGGATTATGTGATCCCTCTGGCAGAGTTGCCATTGCGAGTGGTCCCCGATCAGGACAGCAGCGATGCCTATACGATCTTAGACATCTTCGCTCATGACCGTCCCGGGTTGTTGCTGACGATCACTCGAGCGATCAACGAATTTGGCATGTCGATTGTGATGGCGAAAATCGCTACTCACTTTGATCAGGTCGTCGATGTGTTTTACATTGTTGATGAAAAGGGGGAAAAGATTACGGACCAATTCAAACTCAATAAGTTAGTGACGACGATCGAAACTCGGCTGCGCGAGTTTGAAGAGCGTGGCTACAAACTCTTTCAATGAGTTTTGTATGACATGAATATCGGGGTAAAAGTGCAGACAGGATTGAACTCCAAAGAGTCGTCTGAAAGTTAGCGCGATATGGTTTTGAAGTGATTCATTTTTAGTTTGAAGAAAATTCAAACGAGTTTGCAAATTAGCCTTCTCGATATTGAGCCGGGCATGGTATAACTCCCCGCACGAGTTAATTTCAGACAGCGTTTTCGAACACTGTCGCTTTCTGGTTCTTCAGATCGGACGGCTCATGATCCATCAGATCGATGTTTCAATTGGCGATCGCCTCATTATCGGAAATCACCTGATTACCATTCTTGATGTCGTGGATGACGAAGTCGATTTTAGTATCGAAGACATTGATCCTGAAGATACTGCTAACGCCTTGAGTTGCGAGCAGTTGGCTCTTTAAGACAAAACTGTAAAACACTTTCACGCTCTTTGCCCGTTCCTGTGGCGTGATGCTGCTGTGTGTACGTCCGCAGTTTGTCCGATAGCGATCTCTGAATCGCAGCATTCAAGCGAGGATACTGTCAAAGTGTTGAAGCATGCAGCAGAGAACATCAATCGCAAATAAAATGTGCGCGCCCTCGAAAAGTCATGCCTTATTCAGTGCTTGGGGTGAGCATGCTGAATCTTTTGACGTCGAGTCGCCCTGATCGCGCATGCTGTCTTCAGATTTCTAGCCAGTCGCCGGTTGGCTTTCGTGAAGGGCAAATCTCTGTGTGAACAGTGCCTTAAGAAAACGTTCTGTTTTTGGCCAATGATAGCAAGGAGATCTGTTTGGCTTTAGCTTGTTTAAAAGGCGTGTAGAAAGAACGTCCCTGCTTAGCAAGGAAGTTCGGCCAGGCCTTCGCTGCGATCTTTATAGATCGGCCAGATTGTATCAAGTTTTGTGATGACGATGATATCAACACAATAGTCGGTGGCGCCACACAAGCCCATTTTCGCGTCGGCTTTCTGCTTAATGTTGTTCCACATTTGAAGTAGAAGTTCAATAAAGGCCGAACCAAAAAAAGTCACGCCGGTGAGGTCGACGAGCAAATGAGAACCAGCAGGCACGTGACGCGAGGCTTCCAGCAACTCTGTACGATGACGCTCAATTTGATCGGAACCCCAACGGTCACTCAAAGCAATCAGATTAAGCACATCAATTTGATTGTGTTGTTCGATGAAGGGGCGTGTTGAATGACTCATGGCCCTGGCCTTTTGTAGAAAACTGACGAGAACATCTGAAGCGAGACTGCAATTTGAGGTTGCGAGTAAAACTCAAAACTGCCGCACCGGGTGATGGTCAAGCCATCGATAGGTGAAGACTTGAAACTGAGTGTGAACATCATTCAGCCGTCAACCTCTGGCTGGAATTCCAGTCGCATTGAAATGTTTCAACTCGACTTCGCTCGAGAAATGCTTGTAGCCCGTTGATTTTCTCAAGGGGCTGCTTGATTCCAAGGATCGAATCACCAAACACGCCCGGTGACAGGCATTTTGGGAGTGTTGAAAAGAGACATGACGTCGATTTTCAACAGGCAGTCAGTGAGAGAATCAATGGTTACCCTAATAATTTACCGATTCGCGGGTCGAACGTCTATGGTCAATTGACTTAATCGGACTCTGGGAGGCATCAGTGGGCTCGATCGATGTCCACCGCGAATTCTCAAGGCTGAAATTGTGGGAGGGGTTGAAGTTCGACTTGAGCAGACAGTCGCTGGTTTCCACGCACTATCAGCAGTTCGATTGTATCGCCGACTTGTTCTTCTGAGAGGATACGGTAAAGATCGTTTGTGGTGTTGATCTCCTGTTCGTTGATGCCCACAATCAGATCTCCCAGAATGATGCCACGATCGGGATCAAATTCACTCCCTTTGAGTCCTGCTTTTTCGGCTGAAGTTCCTGGGATGACGCTTTGAATGAGCACACCTCGAATTCCCATGTTTTGGGTAATGCTGTCGTCGAAGAGAACAATTCCCAAGCCAGGTCGATAGACCTTTCCTTGTCTGATCAGTTGGGGAACGATGTCGTTGATGATGTTGACGGGGACTGCAAATCCAATTCCTGCAAAAGCACCCGAGGGACTGATGATGGCAGTATTGATACCGATCATCAGGCCCGCACTATCAAGCAATGGTCCACCTGAGTTTCCGGGATTGATGGCGGCATCTGTTTGAATCACACCTCGAATACTTTTGCCGTTGGCAGTATCGATTTCGCGTCCTAAGCCACTGATGACGCCGGTGGTGAGAGTGTTGTCGAGGCCGAAGGGGCTGCCTATGGCAAAGACTTTTTGTCCCACCTGAAGATCGGTGGACTGCCCGATGGGGATGGCATTGAGTAGTTTTCCACGATGATCGATTTTGAGGACCGCTAAATCGCGATCCGGATCGCTGCCGACTAGAACTGCATCGTAGGTCGTATGATCCCAAA
>JBGSVC010000501.1:0-1589 GCA_041753175.1 Planctomycetaceae bacterium | reverse complement strand
CCGACTGTGCTTTTTGTTGCGATAATAGCAATGCTAACTGAGCAGGTGAATCGGCCTGCTGCTTGAACGCATCTTCGTCGACGTGTGGATCGATGGATGTGAAGGGGACATCAAGTCTGGAGAGAAGTTGCCGCCGGTATTTCGATGTGCTGGCGAGGATGAGTGGCGTCATAGGGGAATCGTCAAAAAATGAGGATCTGGCAGTGTCGACTTTCCATTGGAATCTGGAAGATCTTATGATAATCGGGGTGCAGGTTGTTAAACGTACCAGAAAATCATCTCACAATGAAAAGAGTTTGCAATGTCGCTGGTTGATCGAATCATCAAAGATGGAATTGTTGTGATCATCAGAACGCGTCATCCTGAGAGTTTGCCGGAGTTGGTGCGTTGTCTGGTCGAGGGGGGGATGGCCCATATTGAAATCACGTATGACACTCCGAACACGTCTGGCTGGATTTCCAAACTGTTGCAAGAACATGGCGATAGGTTAAAGATGGGGGCGGGGACGTTGCTGGATGTTGCTGATGCTCAGGAAGTGATCAAGGCGGGAGCATCGTTTTTAGTGTGTCCGCATACCGATTTGGAAATCATCCGACTGGCGAAGCGCTACAGTCGGGTGGTCATGCCGGGGACGTTTACTCCGACAGAGATGATGCAGGCCTGGCAGGCGGGAGCGGATTTTGTGAAAGTTTTTCCCGGTCATATCGTGGGTCCGGAATTCATTCGAGCCGTCAGGGGACCGTTGCCACATATCCGTATGAT
Organism: Planctomycetaceae bacterium; assembly: GCA_041753175.1. GTDB lineage: Bacteria > Planctomycetota > Planctomycetia > Planctomycetales > Planctomycetaceae > SXPC01. The sequence continues at coordinate 827 of JBGSVC010000501.1, read as the reverse complement.
TCCAACGGGAAAGCTGGATGAGCAGAACATCCCCGCATTTTTTGAAGCGGGGGTGTGTGCTGTTGGTCTGGGGAGTTGTCTGTTTAATGATGCGCTCTTGGGCCAGGGTGATTTCGACACGATCCGGCGGAATGTGGAGAAGTATCGCAAACTCGTTGACGGCATTGTAGGAAGTTGAGGAGTGTCAGGGATGTAGAACGATTGAAATGATGAACAGGCCTGAAATTACAGGTTTCAATGGGCGAGGATTGTGTTAAAGGCGGTGAGAGTTTCGCGTGTGGCCTGGACATCATGGACCCGCAGGATGTGAGCGCCTTGATGAGCAAGCGCCAGCGAGACGCCGAGTGTGCCGTAGAGGGCTTCATCCAGATCTTCGCCGAGGATTTTTTTGAGAAAACGCTTTCGAGAGTGGCCGATAAGAATTGGTCGATTGAGTTCACACAATGAAGCGATGTTGGAGAGGAGCTGCAGATTATGAGCGGCGGTTTTGCCAAAGCCGATCCCCGGATCGAGAATGATGGAGTCGGGTGAAATGCCTGCACTGATGAGGGAGTCCAAACGTGATCGAAGCCAGGCTTTGACGTCATTCAGGCAATCTTCGTAGACGGGATTGAGTTGCATGGTCTGGGGTGTGTTTTGTATATGCATGCAGACAATGCCTGCTTGATAGTGCTGGCAGACTTTCGGCATTTGGGGATCGAACGTGAGTCCGGAGATATCGTTAATAATATCGGCTCCCAATTCGAGCGCCTGACGAGCGACTTCGGATTTCGTCGTGTCGATGGAGATCAGGGCTTGTGTCTTTCCAGCGAGGAGTTTGAGGACGG
>JBGSVC010000500.1:0-2902 GCA_041753175.1 Planctomycetaceae bacterium | reverse complement strand
ACATTTGTCAAGTTCGGTCAAATTCTCAGTACGCGACCTGATATCGTCCCGACGGATATTATCGACGATCTGGCGCACCTTCAGGAACAAGTGGCCCCGTTTCCAAACAAAGAAGCGCTGACCGCGATTGAACAATGTCTCGGCAAGAAAATCTCAGATGTCTTTTCAAGTTTTGAAGAGCAACCGATCGCTGCGGGGTCTTTAGGGCAGGTCTATTCTGCCGTCTTGCACACCGGAGAGAAAGTCGTCATTAAAATCCGACGGCCCAACGTCCAGAAGGAAATTGAGCGCGACCTCCAGTTGATGATGGATTTCGCAGCCCTCATCGCTCGAAATATTCCGGAAGCCGAAGTCTTCGATCCAATTGGCCTGGTTGAACATTTCAAGCGCGTGATTCGTCGAGAACTCAATTACACTCGAGAAGCCCGGGCGATGCAGGAGTTTTTTCGCCTCTTCAAACAGGATGCCTCTCTTTACGTCCCCAAAGTCTATGACGAATATACCCACGAATGCATGCTCGTGCTCGAACACATCGATGGCATCAAGACCAACCAACTGCCGATGTATCCGAAACTTGAGTCACGACGTCACCAAATCGCCGCCAACGGGGCTCGAATCTTTATCAAACAGACGTTCGAACTGGGCGTCTTCCACGGCGACCCTCATCCGGGAAATGTCCGTATTCTCCATGATGGCACGATTTGTCTGCTTGATTATGGCATCATCGGCAGGCTGGACGATAAAACGCGCGATCTCCTGCTGGATTTGATCATGGTCATCCCCCAACGCCATGTCGATAAGGGGGTCGAGGTGATCCTCAAACTTGGGCGCCCCTCACATTTTGTTGATCGACGACTCCTTGCCACAGATTTTCGTGACTTCGTCGATGCTTATTTTGATGTCCCTCTTCATAAAATGAATCTCGGGGAAATCCTCAGCGACTTTGTGACAGTCCTCACCCAGCATGGCATTCACTGCCCTCCCGACTTACTGCTCTTGATTCGTGCTCTGGTCGGTCTTGAGGGAACTGGCAGGCAGATTGATCCCCAGTTTAACCTCTCGCATGTCCTCATGCCGGCCATCACTCGCCTGATTCGCCGACGTTATCACCCTAAACGCATGCTTCAACAGACCTACGACGATTTAGCCCTTTTAGTCACAACAGCTCAAAGAATTCCGGTTGATATCCAGAAAACCCTGGAGAAACTCAACCAAAACGACCTGCGAGTCCATCTGCATCATGAACACCTTGACCGACTCATCACCGAGCTTGATCGCTCTGGAAACAGACTCGTGATCGGATTGATCATCGCCGCCTTGATTGTCGCATCGGCTCTGGTCATTCGCACTTCGCCGATGGACTCGACTATCAGCCTGATCGTCTTTTTGCTTTCTGCATTTCTAGGAATCTGGCTGATCTACGGCATCTTCCGCAGCGGACGTCTTTAATCGAAAACGCCGAAATCGTCATCGACGGTGTCATTGATGATGGGCTGAGAATCGACTTCTTCAACGGTTTTTCGAGCAGGTTCCGGCTTATAATACTCGAACTCGCCTTCAAGACTATGTTCATGCAGCATGTTGTTAGTCAGTTTTTCGATGTTCGTTAACATCCCTCCCTGTTCCCGGGTGACGAAAGTAAACGCGCGTCCGGGCTCATTGGATGATAATCGTCCTGCTCGCCCGACACGGTGGACATAATCCTCGCGATCTTCCGGGATGTCGTAATTGAAAATGTGAGAAATCCCACTGACATCAATCCCCCGCCCGACGACATCGGTGGCGATCAATAACCGAATCTCTCCTTGACGAAACGCCTTCATAATCCGGTCACGTTTGTTTTGTGGAAGATCGCCATGGAGCGCCCCAACATGTTTCAGATAACGTGAAAATTTCAAAAATAACTCATCTGCCCGACGTTTGGTCCGACAAAACACAAGCGCCTGTCGAGGTTTTTCCGTTTTCAACAAATCGACCAGCAATCGCAGTTTGTTTCTCTCGTCGACAGTGCAGAAATGCTGTTTGACAGAACTTCCCGTCGGCTTATCAGAAATGATGGTCGCCCGAAATGGATCTTTCTGGTATTTGCGAGCCAATACTTCGACTTCTGCAGGGATGGTCGCAGACAGCAGAATGACCTGCTTCTCCTCGGGGACTGCCCGCATGATGCGCTCGATATCCGGGCGAAACCCAATGTCGAGCATGCGATCGGCTTCGTCGAGCACTAATGTCCGCAGTTTTGTCAGCTTCAGGGCACCTCGACGGATGAGATCCAAGACACGTCCCGGAGTGCCGACGACAACCTGTGAACCGCTATTGATTCGATCGATTTGTGTCTTTAAAGGTTTTCCACCGACGAGAACCGCCAGATGAAGTTGCTCCGGACCAGAGAGTTTTTCAAACTCGGTTGCCACCTGCTCGGAGAGTTCCCGCGTGGGACACAACACCATGGCTTCCGGCAATTTGGCATCAAAATCGATATCTTCCAGGATAGGAATGACAAACGACGCTGTTTTACCGGTTCCTGTCGGAGCTTGCGCAAGAATGTCCCGACGCAACAGCGCAGCCGGAACCACAGCAGCCTGGACGGGCGTTGCCGCCAGATAACCGACATCCTTCAGTGTTTGCTTGGTCTCATCACTGAGATCCATGTCGATAAAACAAACCGTCGACTCCCCAAGTTTCTCTTCTGCCTGCATAAACAACGATTGACCTACTTTACAAATATTCGATTCGAAATGATTGCGGAGCGCAACTTGCCTCTGATTAACATCAGTTTTACATCAGGCAATGCCCAAACGTCAATTAACACTCTCTGTTGACTCGGGACGATCTCCAAACAATTCCTGTAATCTTGCCGTATCAATGACCTCGGTCGTCATCAATTCACGACTTAATTGAT
>JBGSVC010000499.1:0-3750 GCA_041753175.1 Planctomycetaceae bacterium | reverse complement strand
CAAAATGCCTAGCGACGGCGATCTGTTCGTGATATCCCGTCCGATAAAGGCGATCGGATGCCTTATCTTCTGGAAAGTGATCGATCAACGAGAAAAGCTCAAAGTAATCAAGTCTTTGGACATAGTCGTCAATTCTCTCATTCACTCGGATGAATCGACCATCTACCGTGAAAGGTGTTCCGAGTGGGTAGAGTTTGGAAATCATCTGCAGAAAAAGGCTGCAGATCATTTCATGGACTGACGACCATATGTTGTGCTGCTGCAATCGGGATTGTTGCAATCTCTTGATCCGGTCCTCATCAATTATATCGCAATGAGGATAGGCGATATCACTGAAGTCAAATCCTATTAACTGCTCGGGGTTCTTATAGTTGAGCAAGCGAATATCGGAATAAAATTTCTTTAAGATCGGAATTTGTACTTTCGATACCTCCAATGAACTCTTCAAACCTGAGGCGAGTTGGCTGATTCTCGGAAATACGAAATCGCGAATTTTTTGACTATTAAGACGACTTAGTTCCTGTGGAGTGAGCTTTTTGAAGATCGTTGACTCTTCAACTCTGTCGCCTTCACCGTCTAAAACGGACTCAGACGCATAGAGATTACCAATCGGCTTAAACTCTACCTTCGTAAGAGCGTCAGTCAGGTTGATATATTTGTACAAACAAATGTCATTGAATACCTTTAACATCTCTCGGGATGCCGTTAAGAATTCTGCTCCTTTCTCCTTTTGGATCTGCCTGGAAGTCCATGCAGTCGCTTCTGATTCTGGCAATGGGAAATTCGACATTGACGCCTCTCTTCCTAGCTTTGGAATGTCGCCAACATCTTAACCAAACATACAGCAATACGCCGAACCTTGACCAATATTTTGAATCAACATTTAAGTCGATTGGAATCCTTAGGATTTAGAATGGATTCAATGACTCGACGTGTGTTTGTATCGAGCCTGTCCCAGCAAACTACGAACTGGCGAAACCGTACATCCCCCGCCCACTTTTCCGCCAACTGCACAACTTCTGCACAACTCAGTGAGGGGAGATCTTCGTAACTCTCTATTTCATCAAGCATTGCGGAAAGTGCTTCGAGTCCTGTAGTGGCCATTCGCGGGGTTTGTGGGGTGTTGTCTATCGTGACAAAAAAAGCCTGAGTGGATCACTCAGGCTTTTGGCGTTTGATCTGGGGAATAATTCAGTTTACATCAACGCCTTGACGGATTTGATGATGCCTTCGGGGTCGAGGCCTTGGAAGCCCATTTGTTGCCAGAGACCGCCGGAGCCTTCTTTGTGGGTGCCGATGTGGTTGTAGTTGCCTTTGAAGCCGTATTTGAGAAGTTCGGAGCCGAAACGGACACCCAACCCGGTGTTGACGTTGAAGCCTTCGGCAACAAGAACAAATGGTGACGAAGCGAGTTTCTTCATCATCGCTTCGTCATACAGGTTCAATGTCGGTTTATTGATCAAGCCGACGTCAATTCCTTGTTCTTTGAGTGTGATCACGGCGTCGAGAGCTCGATACAATGTTTCGCCGAATGCGACGATATAGCCCGCTTTGCCTTCGCGGATGACTTCATCTTTCCCGGGAGTGAATTTGTATCCGGCTCCGAAAAACTCTTTGTCATCTTCGGTGAGGATATCGGGGACTTTGGAACGTGTTGTAAACATGAACCGCAGTCCGGGGTCGTTGAATGTGGTATTAAGAATCGCTTTAAGCTGATGCTGGTCGGCTGCAAAATAAAGGCGCGTCGAATCTTTGCCATCATCGGGGAGGCCGTTGGCGGCGAAGAAACTGTTGATGCCGAAGTGGCAGGTGTTGTCGGCCATGTCATCGCAACCGCTATGTGAGAAGTGGGCGATGACGTTGGATTTATTGAGACGGGCCATGGTGATTTCAGAGACGACCATTTCAAGGAAGGCTGAGAAAGTGGCGAAGATTCCCTGCTTACCGGCTTCGAAGCCGAAACCTGCAGCGGCGGAAAAGTTGCCGCGTTCCATGATACCGCCACGTACAAAGACTTCAGGATGTTCTTTGCGGATGACGTTGAGTCCGCATGAGCCCTCGAGGTCGTTGTCAAAGACACGCACCTTGGCAACACGTTCAGCTTCGGGCATTTTTGCGAGGATTTCGTTGACGTAGGTACCGAACAACGAGCGGTTGCTACCGCCACCTTTGGAGCCGCGGTATTTGAGTCCGCCAGAAGGTTTTTCGACGTTTTTGAGGTAGTTGACGCATTCGGTTAAGCCACGTTTTTCCAGATATTGAATTGCAGTTGCAACCTTGATGACGTCGTGACCATGGAAGGAACCATCGAGGTCGTCAATGCCGGGGCACATCGGACGCTTGTTGATCAGAGCAACGGGGCCATCTGTGGTAAAAGCAGAACACATGCGGGCAAAGAGCTCTTCGATTTTTTCGCCATATCCGATGTCGATCCGCAAGCCATGTCCAGCGAGAGTTTTTGCAACATCATAACCCTTGAGATACTGCGAAGGGTGGCCGGCGATCGTGACATCGTTGTCATCAACAATAATTTTAATGTTCAAGTTCTCGGAAACACACAGGCGAGCGGCTTCGGCGTCGTTGCCTTCCATTTGAGAACCGTCAGAACCAAGCATGAAAACGACTTTATCGGGATTCGCCATCGCGACGCCGTTGACGAAAGGCCACATGTGACCTAATCGTCCTGAAGAGAATTTAACACCTGGAGTGAAATCTCGCTCGGGGTGTCCGGGCATGTGAGCGAGATACTCGCGGTAATGGAAGAGTTTCTCTTCAGGGAGGTTACCTTCGAGGACAGCCATGAGGTATTGAGTGGCAACGCGGTGGCCGGCTTCGTCAAAAAAGATCGGGAGGATGTCGGGTGTCCCGCCCTTTTGAGCATGTTGAATAAAAGACCATGCGATCATGGTTTCAGGAGCGGTGTCATAGGGACCGCCGGTGTGTCCGCCAAGGCCTTTTGCGTCGGCAATTGCTGTAAAAAAGACAACGACGTCACGAAAAACCTGAATGTTGTTCTTGAGTGTTTCCAAATCTGAGGCAGAAATCTGAGGCTTGCCGGGATCGAGTGCCAGCGGCTTGATAGTCGAGAGATCAAGTGGAAATTTCGTAGACATAGTGTCGTCGTCTTTCTAGTCGATGTGAGATCTTTGCCCGATGATTTGGAAGTCAAAAGATGCTCAGTCGGAGCAGCATTTGGATTCAGAGCGTGTCGCTGAAAACTGATGGCATGTTTCTGAGGTAACATAGTCACTGAAATTCGTAGGTCAGACACGATTAGGTTGTACAGAAAGAACGAAATGAATTCAACAGAGTGTTCCTGAACAGTGAGATGGCCGATAACGAGAATTCTGAAAGGTCGTTGAGAGACTCAATTCAACGTGAGGCATCGTTTCGGCATGCATGATCGATCAACGATGTGTGATCTGTTGTGAGTTCTCCATTTTCTTAAGACTGGATTCGACTTCATGCTTGGAACATCCGCAAAGATCGAATAAAGTCAATCATGCTGAGGCTGACGTGTGTTATTCCAAGAAGGAATGAGACGATCGTCGGATTCATTTGCCAGGTAAATAGAAATTAGACCTGTGGTCAACTATCGGAATTTTCAAAATTCAGATCCGCCCAAGCTGTTGGCCTTGTGGAATGCAAGCAATTTAGGACGCGGTGCGGTTAAAAATTTGAGCTCCGATGTCTTTGAGATGCTCAATTACTCTCAGCCGTATTTCAGTTTGAGTTCGATTATCGTCGCCG
>JBGSVC010000498.1:0-4081 GCA_041753175.1 Planctomycetaceae bacterium | reverse complement strand
TTGGGACCATCGATGAATTTTTCGATCCATCGGCTTGTGATTCGGTAGATTATTCCTCTTCTTGACAGAAAGTCTCACTATGTTTGTAAACATTTCTGCCATCGCGCCACTCCGCTTGCTTGGTGTGTCGCTGCTCGTGCTGGGAACGATCAGTTCTCAACTCGTCGCTGCTGATCCTGCATCGATGTTAGCTGTTGGCAAAAAAGCCCCCGACTTCTCACTTAAGACGCTGGCTGACAAAACAGTCCAGCTTTCCGAAGTCGCCAAAGAGGGGCCGGTGGTGGTCGTCGTGCTCAGGGGTTATCCCGGTTATCAATGCCCGATTTGTTCCCGTCAGGTCGGGGGGCTGATCAGCAGTGCAGAGAAGTTCTCACAAAAAAAAGCCAACGTCATTCTGGTCTATCCCGGTCCGGCCGAGAACCTTGATCGCTACGCTCAGGAATTCATTGGCAGCAAAGAATTCCCCGCAAATTTCCACTTCGTTCTCGACCCCGGCTACACCTTCACCAATGCCTATGATCTGCGTTGGGAAGCTCCTCGCGAAACTGCATTTCCGGCGACCCTCGTGCTTGATCGTGATCTCTCGATTCGCTACTCCCTGGTCAGCCAGACCCACGGCGGACGGGCCGATGTCGCCGACGTGATCGCTGCCATTCCATAACACATTCCCGCCCACGAAAACAACAGACGGCCTGATGATGCATTCCTCATCGGGCCGTCTGTTTTCTTGACTATCGGGAGAGACGGTGGTAGCCGGCGCGAGGCTATTTCTGTTGTGCTGCCCAGTTTTCAAGGGCACGATACTGACTGAAGAAATCCATCGGAGCATTCCCCAGTGGGCTTTTGAAAAAGGATGAAAGAAACGCCATCACTCCGCAGGATCCATTCTTCTTTTCACGAATCGCCAGTCGAACCAGATCCAGGACAAGTGGAGCCGCCAGAGCCGAGTCGCAACCCTGCCAGGTTAATTGCATCGTCATGCGGGTTCCTAAAAAGCCATCAAAGTGAATATGGTCCCAGGCCGTTTTCCAATCGCCTAGGCTCTTGATGTATTCAATCGAAACCAGCGTCTGAGGCTTATAGCCGAGGATCTCGCCCAGGAGGTGATCTTTGGATTCGACCTTGGTCGCTTTGTTGATGGGGTCGTTAAGAATGACACCATCATCATTGCCGAGAATATTGTGGCCGACCCAGCTTTGCACCTGGAGATTTCTGGCCGCGAACATGGGAGCCAATACGCTTTTGAGCAACGTCTCACCCGTCTTGCCATCACGACCACCGTGGAGCACATGGCGTTTCTGGGCCAGTTCGTGCAGCGCCGGCAGGTTGGAGCCTACAGAGGGTGTGAAGTTGAGATACGTGCAACCGGCATTCAGCGCAGCCGTCGCATAGACGCTGCTCGAAGGAAGCGTCAGGCCGGGATCTTCATTGAGAGCATGTTCGAGCGTGGCCCAGTCGTGCATCGCAGGATGGTCGGGAGGGAGTTTACAAGCCGGCTCAGTCGATGCCAGATTGACGACAACGACGTGGTCGAGTTTGAGAGTATCACGAAATCCAATCAAATCTGCAGAGAGCCGCTCGATGGCATCCAGGCTGGTTTCGTGGACGGCTGGTTTCTCGGAGGCCAGCAATTCGATCGCGCTGCCGACGTTGACCAGTGATCCCGGGCGGACATTGGCATCGTAGGTTTCAAGTTCTTCTTCAATCAGGTCGAGGAGGTCCGGCGTAAACATGCGCGAGTTGTCCCATAGGGCCCGTGCCGTTTCATAGTAGCTGGTTCGTCGGATCTCATGACCGCCGATCACCAGATCCTGCCAGTCACACAGTTCGATGCCCTCAAACAGTGGCGTCGACGTGACCAGCCCTGTTGTCGGAGTCAGTTTCTTTTTCAGCGACGCCAGACCAACCGCCACTGTCGTCCCGACGTTTCCCCAGGCTCCTATCAACCACACTCCGACTTTGGGCTTCGACATAGACATTCTACTTTCCGCTTCGTTGGCAATCGCGATGTTTCAGGAGATGAAGACTTTGGGAGTGGCAATCAAATGTGCGTGAGGTTGATCAGGGGAGTGAAACGACCGTGGCCTTTTTCGGTGGCATCAAGTCTGCAAGTCGGTAATGATGGAAGGATCACCACTGGCGAACGCAGCTCCGCCTTTAGTTCAGACTCAAGCACTGAGCACTCCATCCATCCAGCTTGCCAGTGCCTGCTGAAATGCGGTGAGAGTCGCTTGTGTTTTTTCCTTGACACTCGGCAAATCTTCAAGCGTTGCACAGGGGGAGTTGGCGAACAGATAAAACTTGATTTTGGGTTCCGTCCCCGAGGGTCTGACGGCTAGCCTGATTTGTGTCGAACCGGGTTGAGTTGTGAACATCATCAAATCGCCCTTGGGTTCCGGCAACGCCTGGCTGACTTTGTTCTCCGGCAGGCTTCGGACTTCATGACTGCCATAATCATGGACGCTCGCCATTTCAATCCCCGCCAGATCAGTCGGAGGATTCTGTCGAAACGCCGCCATGAGCAGATTGATCTGATCGCGTCCTTGTGCTCCCGGACAGCTCTTGGAAACCTGACCTTCCAGATAATAACCATGTTCGATGGAGAGTTCATCGAGACGGTCCAACAGTGATTTGCCCTCGGCTGCCAGTTCTGCAGCGCATTCAGCCAGATACAAACTCGCGATCCCTGCGTCTTTGTCGCGGGCATAATGACCGGCCAGATATCCCAGCGATTCTTCAGCACCGAAGACGAACTTGTCAGCTCCCCGCAGGTCCATCGTCTGCCCGATATACTTGAATCCCACGAGCAGATCATCGACCACCTTGAGCCCATGAGCACGGGCGATGTCGCCGATCAGAGGTGTGGTCACGAGAGTTTCAACGACATAGTGTTCGGGAGTCAGGTCTCCTTTGAGCACACGTTTGCGAACGACATAATCTGCCAGCAAGGCTCCGATTTTATTCCCGGTCAGATGGACGAACTGCCCATTGGCATCTTTGACACACACGCCGAGTCGGTCGGCATCAGGATCAGAAGCCATGATGACACTAGCCCCATTCTGCTGAGCACGTTCAATCGCCTGCTGAAAGACTTGAGGACGCTCGGGGTTGGGAAAGTTGGCATCGACGTTAGGAAAGTTTCCGCTGGGCTGGCGTTGTGATTCCAGAATTTCAACACCGTCAAAGCCGACCTTCTGCAAGATTTTGTAACAGGCCGTTTCGCCGACGCCATGCAGGGGAGTGTAGATGGCATTGAGTTGGCGCTGTGACGACAACGACATCGCAGCGACAGTATTGATGTAGGCTTCGTCAATTTCCTGATCGATGACCTTGATGGTTCCGCTTTGAACAGACTCCTGGAAATCAGCCATCGCGATTTCCTGCGACTGGTAGACTCGATCGATGATCCCGGCATCATGGGGAGCTAAAACCTGTCCGCCAGTCGACCAGTAGGCTTTGAAGCCATTGTCCGCAGGAGGGTTGTGAGAGGCAGAAATCACGATGCCGATGTCGCAGCCCAAATGACGCACAGCAAAAGAGAGTTCGGGTGTCGAACGAAATTCGCTGAAGAAATAGACTTCAAAACCCAAAGCCGCGAGAACTTGCGCGCTGATGCGTGCGAATTCATCGGAACGATTGCGCGTATCGTGGGCGATGACGGCTTTTCCCGACGAACTCTTTTTTGTCGACAGGCAATAACTTCCCAGTCCATAGGCCGATTCAGCAACCGTGCGCGCATTCATCGTTGCCGTGCCAAGTGCCCCCATTTTCCCACGACGACCACCCGTACCAAACGCGATCACTTCCCAGAAGCTTTCTTCCAGCAAAGGCCAGTTCTCCTGAGCAATGAGGTCCAGAACCTGTCTTCGGTAGTCGGCCAGATATGGTTCGGTCAGCCAGTTTTTCAGATTTTCAAGTGTGGTCAGTGAGACTTTCCCGGCGTCGATGGCAGACTTCACGGCTTCAAAGGCGGCGACATTTTCACTGGTGATTGATTGAGTCATGCGGAAAAACCATTTCCCAAAAAGAGGCGGGCGGTCGAAAAAATCAGAAGAATCCTCTTTAATTAAGTTAACTGTTT
>JBGSVC010000497.1:0-2000 GCA_041753175.1 Planctomycetaceae bacterium | reverse complement strand
TGGCAGCAGGGGACGGCGAGGATGGCACGAGCACGATGTGAAATGGCCAGTGCCAGCGCATAGTCTGTGGCGGTATCGCAGGCGTGCAGCGCCACGGCCAGATCGATTGATCCCGCAGGTTGAAACTGGCTGATTTCCTGTTGGCGAAAGTCAATATTGTGAATGTTCAATTCGTCGGCGATCTGGCGGGATGTCTCGATGACATCGCGACGCATGTCGATGGCGACAAAATGAGCCGGTCGGTTCTTCTGGGCGAAGTAATATTGCATGGCGAATGTGAGATAGCTTTTCCCGCATCCATAATCGACGATTTCCAGCGTTTTGTCGTTCGGCAGATAACTGGCCAGGTCGTCGATGAATTCCAGAAAACGATTGATCTGGCGATACTTGTGATACTTCGCGGCTTTGACTTTTCCTTCGGAAGACATGATGCCGACGGCGACGAGAAACGGGCAGATGGACTCATCGGGGATGAGGTAGTTTTTGATGCGGTTGTGTTGAACAGGTATGACGGTTTCTTGTAAGGCGGCTGCTTCCTGAGTGTGACATTTCCAGGATTTGCCAGGTGAGGCAATCAGGTGTGTCTGACCGGATGTCGTGATGATCATCGCCTGTCGAAACGATCGACTGAACAGATTTGAAAACTGCTCGACGGTCTGTTGGGCGGTGAGGTTTTCGTGTCGCTGTTTGGGCCCCTCCTGCCAGGCCCATTGCCAGCGAATATCTTCCTTGATTGCAATCGGCTGAACGATCACTTTTGAGGCCGTTTGAGTTGCATCAAGGCGATCAGAAAGCGTCATGCGCACCAAAGCCTGCGCCGACATGAGTGCAAAGAGTTCTCCTGGAAACGATTGAGGGTCTGCCAGTGAATTCTTCATAGCACCGCTTTTTCCTGAGTCTGTAAAACGCCCTCCAGGCAGGCTTCGAGTTTCTTAAAAACGCCGTCCCGTCGATGCTGCGGCTTGATGACTAACTCCTTGCGATCACGAATACGAACCACGACCTGTCGGGCAGACCAGTTCGCTTCGATCACTTTTTTCATGGGGATATAGAATGCACCGGGCGTTTCAAAGAGCAGTTCATAAATGAATGCAGGTGGATTGACAGACTGCGGTTCTTCGGAAGGAGCCTTGCCGATCAGACGTTCTGCCAGCCAGCAGGCCAGCGTGCGGTCAAAGGAAACAAAATATTTGTGTTGTTGGCGTGTCAGCAGAGGCGAAAACAGCAGTCCATGACGGGTTTGGTACAGGCGACAAATCTTCGGCATGATCGTGCGTTCAATGACGAGGACACCGATCGTGCTGATCACTTCGCCGGAGGCATTAAAAAGTTCCGATTCGGATAAGTCTGGCTGTGAAAGTTCGAGGTGGCGAAAACATTCGCGACAGACGCCATTTTGGATTTGCGTCCACGACAGACAATACGGACAGAAAAGCAGCGAGTTGGTGTGCATGGACTCTAAAGAACAAGGAAAGTAGGGGCAAGGCGTTTTTAGATGACAAACTTTTTACGAAGATAACGTACCCAAACACGCCACCAGACTCCAGACAAAGACCGCTCGAAGGCGGGGATTGGAGTAAGTTGATGATAAAAAGACTAGGGATGTCGATTTAAGTGGACCTGTGGTGGCATCCTTATCGAAGTCGCGCCATCAGGTGGAGAAGAGGTCCGGGGACAAGGCCGGCGATGATCAAACAGATGACGGACAGCCAGATCAGCAGCATCCGTTTCTGGAATGGCAGTTCAGACGGCTGTGTACGCGTTGGAGACAGCCAGATTGATTGCATCCAGACAAAACTTCGTGTCAGCAGGGCAGCCCATAGGGCGACGAAACAGACCAGTAACATCAATGACGCCGACGATGGAGCATCGAGTTGCGTCAACGAAGACCGCTGGGATGACGCGATTAGATTCACCATCACGCCCCAAAAAAGCCAGAATCCCCATGTCAAAGGAAATCCTGCCAGTGAAGCCATCAGTAGTGACGCTGGCAGGCAGGT
>JBGSVC010000496.1:0-7239 GCA_041753175.1 Planctomycetaceae bacterium | reverse complement strand
GAGCAGTCGGCAGTTTGTATGGGGATGCCTATGACACCTGCGATTCACAGTTCAATCTGAGTTGCGAATCGGGAGCCCAGTCGGAAGGCTCGTACGGATACGGCAACGGTTATGGTGGCTATGGTAGCTATTAATAGTGATAGGCATCGAGAGCATCACAGACAGTAATGATCGGCGACGCTAACAAAAACTCTCCTGGTCCGCACCCTGCCGTATTCGTTGTGAACGGCAGGGTGTTTTTTTGCGCGCGATGGATGGGAGGAGAGATGGGGGTCGATGGGAACGTTATCAGATCGTCACAAAACTCCCGCCTGAAAAGTAGTGACCTCCATGCTTTTTATTGCACCAGTGCAGGCGTAAAAAAAGAGGACCTGGGTCATAAAATTGTGTTGAGTCGGAGTGGAAATTGATTTGTAAATCTTTTTCGGTAATGAGTTCTGAATGCTGAAAGGACATCCCTGAGAGGCTGATATCGACTCCATAAGCCATGTAAACCGGACCTTGAGGAGATTGGTGATAGCCGGTGATAATTTCCAATGGGGCGTGCAATGGATAGCGGATATGAAGTCGGCGTTCCTGAAATGGAAATGGGAGCTTTTCCATTTGGCGTATGCTATCCATACACAGCATCAGTCTGACGTGACGTTGTTCTTGTGAAAAATCGTGTTGGCTGTCGTTGGCGAGGCAGACTTGTGACATGAAATGCTCCCTGCGTTAATAAGAATCGAAGTGGTATAGTTTTCTACACAAGCCCGCATGAAAATCTGACTGGCGATCGGATATGTCTGCAGTCCGGAACATAAGTCTTGGCCGTTAACATGGACTGAGCATGTCGTGCAATGCACCGTAAAAACCATAAGCCGAGGTTGTGAAGGAACTGCGAGAATCTGTTGATTTGAGAACTGAAACGGCCTTATTGCCTGGCTGTCGCTGATGTCGTGTGACAAATCGTCAAGTCTTGCCACATTTCCAGATGTCTGAGAGGTGAAAACTGTGATCGAACTCCAGAATTTTTCTCATCGCTTCAATAGGCATAATCGTGTCAGTGAGACGTTGATGGCAAGCGACAGGAATCCGTTGAGAACGATTAAATCAGAGTATTTACTCAAAAAACGATGGGTTAATACTGCGCGCTTCATCTCGACGGGGCTTAAGCAAAGATTCGCTCTCCCGGGAAATCATCGAGTTACAAACGGAATAATTGCTGCGATCTAAAAGAGTCTTACAAAGCGTATCTCTTTACGGACAGTATTTTTTGACAGCCATGAAATGTGACCTAAGAACTCTATGAGGTTGAATTTTTACAACATCGGCACGGCTTACCGGCAGGTGCAGCGATGAGGAGGCATTCAACTTGATCAGATTCATGCGAGGTGCAGATCTGATTTTTGCAATCTAGAGGAACGGATGACGAGATGACCATGGTGCCCTCACCGCCGACACACGCCGCCATTCTCCCCGGAATGACGTCCGATCGTGAATTTGTATTACAACCCCTCCGAGGCACGTCTGGCGCTTCAAGTTATGCCATCGGCACTTGCGAGACAGTCATTGGCTCATCGACGGAATGCGAAATCTGTTTGCCAGGAGCGGGAATTGCTCCACGACATGCCGTGATCTGCTGGCACAACGGGTTAATGCGGATTAGCGCACTCGATCACCGCCTGTGGCTCAACGATGGACCGGTGCGTAATAATATCTTGCGTGTGGGAGACAGACTAACCATTGGTCCATTGCAAATGGTTGTGGCCGAAAGAATCAAGGCTCCAGAATCTTCCTGGCTGGGCGAACCTATTCTACCGAACCTAAATCTCTCGGGGGTCGCCAGTGATCTTGTGCCCCATGTTCAAAATGAACAGTCCATAGCTCCCTTGCAGACTGAGATTCTCAAACGTACCCAGGAGGATCTCGAGAAGACAACCCACGAACTCAACACGCTGAAAAAATTAATCGAGAACGATGCGCCCTTGCGCGAGGTAACTCCTCAGATTCAAATAACGACTCCTGCTGTCGATCTTGAGCAGACTCCCGAATGGTGTGAACTTCAGGCAAGACAGACAGAGCTTGAATCCCGCATGGTAGAGGCAGCCCGAAAACTCGCCCAGGCAGAGCGATCGCTGTTGGAAACGCAACTTGACCGAGATGGGCTCGAAAAGCTGCTGGATGTCGAAAAGCTCAAGTCAGAAGATCAACTGGCACAGCTTCATGAATTGAACGCGCAAGTTCAACTCTTGGAGAAAACGTCTATTGAACTGCAGTCTGCCACGACTGAACTTGATCGACTTCACGCAGAGCTTGAGGGGCTGAAATCTACACATCAAGACCGTGAAAATCAAACAATTGATGAACAGACAACATTGGCCTCTGAGACTGCCATCGCAGATCATCAGGTCGAAGAATTGACGTCTCGGCTGGACGACTATGCACAAAAGCTAGCAAAAGCAGAGCAAGCTCTGTGGCAGACACAGATTGATCGTGATCATATTTCCAAACAGTTGGATGTCGAACGATTACAAACAGAAGACCTGCAACAGGCGCTTGCATCATTCTCCTCTCAAATCGAAGATTTGCAATCGGCTCAGATCGCCTCGCAATCGCTCATTGATGAACAGGCAGATGCTCATCATGCTGCCAATACAGCCAATCAGGAGTTAGGTCAGTTTCTTGAGGAGAAAGTTCAACTTGAAACTGAGATTGCCAGATTAAGCCGAGAGTTAGAACAAACTTCTGAACTGTTGACAGAACTTAAATCTCGTGAGACCAGTTCTGCGCTTCTGGAACAGGAGAATCAGAATTTGGCCGAAAAGCTGGCCGAAAGCGAAGCATTGCTGACTGATCAGACAACCATGTTTGTTGAACAGATGTCTGAATACGAGGCCCAGTCTGCATCGTTACAGCAAGCGTTATTGGAAATTGAAGAACGTGCTGCGCAACTTCAGTCGCAAATTATCGAAGAGACGTCGTCAGCCGGTCAGCTTGAAGAAGCTTTAGCACATCAGCAGGAAGAATTAAGCAGACAGCGTGAAGAATTCAACGAACACTTGTCTGCTCTCCGTATTCGATCTGCTCATCTGGACAATCTGGAACAGGAGATCAACCAGGCTCATCGAGTCATCGATGAAAAACATCTGGACAACGATGACGAAAAGAAATCGCTCGAATGCGAACGAATGTTGCTTGCAGATGAAACAGCCGAATGTCAGCAGCAGCTTCTGGATATTCAAAAGGAGCGACGGGCTCTGGAAAGCGAACGGAATCAACTTGCGCTTAGAGAAGTCGACCTGGGCGTTGCTGATGACGAACTGACAGAAAAATATCGCGAATTATCGTTGCTTCAATCAACGTTGCAATCAGATCGCGTAGCTTTACAAGAAATGAAGCTCCAATTGGATGCTCAGAAGCTCGACTGCGAACATCGTGTTTTGGAGCTGGAGAAATCTAAAGACGACCTATTAACTCGTGAAGAGCAAGTCAAAGCCGAGCAAACACAACTTGCCCGCATGAAAGATGAACGAACTGTCGCTCAACAGCGTTTTCAGGAAGAACAGACACGGATCTCCGATCTCAAAAATGAAAAAATAGCAACGCTGGAAGCCGAACAATCGCGTCTGCATCACCAGATTTCGCAGTACGAAGAGAAAATTCAGGCTCTTGAAGAGACCGCTCTGAAAGCACAGACAAACTACGATGTTGAAGTCTCACGAACCGGTGCAGCCCAGGAGGCGTTAAAGGCATTCCGAGTTCAGCAGGAAGAATTGCATGCTCAACTGCATGACGAACTTGACGCGCTGAAATCACAACTGAATTTTCAGCAAGACCGAGAACAGGAACTCTTATTACAGTTGACTCAGAAAGAAACGGAATTATCTGCACTCGATGAGCAACTCAGCGATGCACGACGAGATGCGGCTCAATTTGGAATTCTTGGCCTGGAACTGACTGAGTTTCAAGTTGAAAAATCGAGCTATGTCAGTCGAATTGAAGATCTCGAAACGCAGTTGGAAACAACTCGAAACAAATTCGCAAATCTTGGTCATCAATCGGGAGAACTCGCAGACCGACTGACGCGAGAATATGAAGAATTGGAAGAAGCGAGAAGCCAATTTCTTCATCGACAAGCTGAACTTGATCTTCAGGCCGAAAAGTTGGATCTGCGAAATGGGGAACTGAATCTTCGAGAGGAGAAACTCAGCGAAGAAGAAACTCAATGGATGCACCAGCAGAAACAGCTATCCGATGAGATCCAGGAGAAACTCGTCGAGTTGAAAGCATTGGAAGAGACCTACGAACATGAGTTGGCCCAACTCCACGAGGAGCAGGAGCTACTGAGTCGTCAACGCGAAGTCATCGATTCGGAGTGGCAACAACTTGGTCAAGACCGAATGGAATCTGATCAGCAACGGCCTGCTCTGATTCAATCGGAATCGAAAGATGAGGGCGAAGCTGTCTGGTCGAATCTGAACCATCTTCTCAAAAATGGAAACCAGTCAACAGAAAAGTCATCACCCTCGACACAGTCGCAGACAACTGCTGCGAGAGCGGAAGCAACCTCCCCGGTACATCCAAGCCAGGAAGGAAAAGATAAGAATGTACGCTCGATGTTGGCAGAGATGTTCGGACTCAATGAAAACGAATCGGTGGCCTTGAGATCCGATGACGATGAGGAATCGTCTGCGGACATCGCGAACCCTTTTGCCGACATGCTGCTTGAGAAGACATCAACATCCTCAGAACTAGAGACTGAGGTTGCTGAAGAGAACGTTCCTGCCGATGAAGAAGTGTCGATTCAGGATTACATGTCGAAATTGCTTCAGCGGACACAGAAGTGGCAAGACCCTCAAGGTGAAAAAGCTAAAAACAAAGCGTCAATCAGCTCTGGTCGCCAACCCCAATCAGCAGCTTCACCAGCCACCTACTCAGCGGCGTCGAAATCATATGTTAGTCCATCGAACCCAGGTGCAATCAGCACTTCGGATTCAGAAGTAATTCCAGAGCCTGCTCCCTTCAAGGAACGCCCGGCGATTGATAAGCATGCCACCCGTGAAGACATTAAACGTCTGCGAGAACTTGCAAACAATTCTGCGCGCGTTGCGGTCGCAACTCATACATGGAAACAAACCCGCATCAGAATCTGGGTCAACGCGGTATTGGCTGGAATTTCCACAGTCCTGTTTATCGGGTTTCTTTCAACTCCGCTGTGGGCTGAACGATGGTATGCCGGCGTGGGGATTCTTTCAGGGGGCATCGCGGCCTTAACTGGCTACGAGCTACGCCGTTTGCTCAAGAATAATCAATCTCCAGCACAACTCGGTCGCAAGCACAAGCATTCGACAGAGGAAGCCGCCTCCTCGGATGCACAGTGAAGATGTTTCGTGGATCGCTGCTCAGTCGAGAAATCCACGCTCACGCAGTTCCTGAATGTTATCCGGCGTACTCTTGACGACTTTCTGAATGGCATACTTAAATAACGCAAATCCAATTAATGGCATTCGCGTGGTGATAATACCCACTTGGACTTCTTCCTGATCGTCGAGTTGCTGCCTGAGTCGCGAGATCGACTCTTCGACATTGTCGGAGACGAGTTTTTCTTCGCCAGCACGATTACTGAACCTGAGATTTGAAAACGCGGCTGTCCTCGAAAGGAAATAAGAAATCGCTTCCGATGCCGGGTTTACGTCGTCGTCAAAAAAGTTTTCAAACTCTGGTCGTTGAAAGTCAGGACGAATAATCATTGGTCTGGAAATGTGGATCGACCCTTTGCGAACACTGACGAGTTCACGCTTCTCATCAGGTTCCACGACCAGATAATATGGCAGGTCAGAATCACCAAACGTAAACAAAGAATATTGAGATTCGCGTTCGATACGAATGGAATCCCACATCTTTCGAAACACGCGTTCGGATTCGAAGGGGTCATCAAACATGGACATGCTATTTCTTGTTGAAGTCTGCAAACGTATGGCTAAATACAATCGTCTGTGGATGTTTTGTCACAGGCGTGGTGCTCGATCTCCGCGCTGAAAAAACAAAATTGCAACGATGATGGTGTGCTGCTGCATCGTAGCTGTTTGAGTTCTAGTCGTCTATTTCATCCGCATTCCTTATTCGCTGCGCATCGGGAATGGCGAAGACTAAATCACAAGTCTGACTCATCACCCTGACACGTCGTGGAAACAACTTCCTGACGCGTGATGGGCTTGACAAACCAGAAGGCTTTGAGAAGATGCAATCACTATGTGGTGTTGATTTTGTTGTGGCCAATACGATGTTTTTTCATCGGGCATGCAACATCATTTTCAGATTATGGAATTTGCCAGTCAGGGATTGAAAAGGAAGAGTCTTCATGAGCGGACCGATCGTACGAAGCGGAGCATCAGCAGAATTTTCTGAGAATTGGGATCGCATCTTTGGTGGTGGGAAACCCAAAACCAACACAAAAGCAAAAGCAGTCACTGGAAAAAATAAAGCAGGACGTCAAGCGGCTGCTCAGGCAGCGGTCATGGCAACAAAGTCGGCTAAAATGATGAAGCCGAGCGCCGTTAAATCAAATGCCGTCAAATCAAATGCAGCCAAAGCTGCCAGTAAGACACCCTCTCCTGCCAAAGCCACTGCTGCAAAACCGGTTGCTAAAAAAGCCATGAACAAGCCCGTGGCAAAAACCGGCAAGAAAACCTCCAAGTAGACTTCGAATTGCAGGGTAATTTTGCCAGCGTCGTTCTGCGTTTCCTGTCACCAAAACTTTATGATCCAAATAGCGGAGAGTTGAAATTCCATCTCATCCACGGAATACCAACCCGGCAGGCTTCTGGCGATGTTGGCTTTTTCTGGCGGGAATCTTCTTACTCTACGGTTTGATCTGCGCCCCGATTCCAGGTGAGGGCGAGCCCTATTATCTCGGTAAGGCACGCCACTACTACCAGCCACAGTGGTGTGGGGATGATTTGTTTTTGCAAAGCCAGGACACCCATTTAGTCTTCTATGTGGTCTGTGGTTGGCTGACACTTCTTTTTCCATTGCCAGTCGTTGCTGTCATCTTGAGGGTGGTTTTTTCAGGGCTACTCTCGCATGCCTGGCTCCGCTTTTCGCGCGCATCTGGTTATGACACCCAGACCGGAATCCTGTGTGGTTTACTCTTTCTGACCTTCCAGCTTATCCCCGGGTTTGCAGGCGAGTGGTTAGTTGGGGGCGCTGAATCCAAAGTCCTGAGTTATGTGTTTTTGCTCGAAGCGGCAGCAAGTT
>JBGSVC010000495.1:0-7193 GCA_041753175.1 Planctomycetaceae bacterium | reverse complement strand
GGCGGGTTTTTTTGTTTTTCCATCGATTAGTGAGCTATGACATTAATTGTCAACTCAATAGGAAACCGCGACAAGAGGTCATCTCGCGCCGTTCCCATCTCAGAATTTAGAAGTCAAATTCATCGACTTCGACTTCCTCTTCTTCTTCAGCAAAGTCATGCTCTGCACCCTCGGTCGCCAATCCGGGACCGTGGTCATAGCAATCTTCATTATGCCACAACGGGATACCCGCAGCGTAGCGGGCTGACAACATCAATACTTTTTCTTCTGAACCAGGCTTGGCATTCGTAGGCAGCATGGGATCAATTCCTCGTGAAAGATAGGCTTCAAGATCATAGTCCTCGACGTATTCTTCATGCTCGTCGATTTCGTAACCTGAAACGTTCATCATATCTTCATCAATGTCAGAACTATGAACCGAAGACATAGACAAAGTCTCCATAAAACTAAATAAAGGGACCACAGAAAATTAGGAAAAACGCATCAAGTTAGCTGAGCCAAAACACTGATAAGCAACCGCTGATCAAACCAGCCTCAACGTTGCATAGACAAAAACATTCGTAACATACTTCAATTTCTAACTAACCAATCAGCCTTACGGCTTGATGAGTATTGGCTCAAAACAAACGCGTGACGCAAAACAAATCCAGAACTTATTCACAGATTCTTGAGTTGCTAAAGCGAAAAGTCAACGAAAATATTTTGATTTTTTTGATTTGGGAGGAATGTACCCGGACGGGCATTTTCAGAGGTTATTGACGTGTGTGGAATCGTGTAGTAGGCAGGTAAACGCATTTATCGGACTTCCCACACAAGCCTCTTTCTGTTTTTTGACACGAACAGTTCACTTTCAACCAATTTTAAACAATA
Source organism: Planctomycetaceae bacterium (assembly GCA_041753175.1). Lineage (GTDB taxonomy): Bacteria > Planctomycetota > Planctomycetia > Planctomycetales > Planctomycetaceae > SXPC01. The sequence goes on along the minus strand of JBGSVC010000495.1, from coordinate 6,323 downwards.
TTTTAACAGTTTTCAATTTCTATTTAACCCATATTTCTTAAGCTTCCGATCCAGTGTCGACCGTTCTATTCCCAGAATTTGTGCCGCCCGCGACTTATTCCAGCTATTGGCTTCCAGAACTCCCAGAATATGCTTTTGCTCAATTTGCTCGAGCGATTGTTCCGTCATATTCGAAAGCAATAAGTCAGCCGGGGCAGACAGATCGTCAAACTCCTCATCCAGGTTCGAAAATTTCAGGTCAATTGTCGAGAGCTCATCACCTCGACTCAACAAAAATGCCCTTTCAACAGTGTGCTTGAGTTCCCGAATATTTCCCGGCCATGAGTACTCTTTCAAGAGTTGGATTGCATCGGTATCGAATTCCTTGGAGACGCGCCCATTCTTTTCTGCAATCCGCTGCACGAAATACATCGCTAATTCGGGAATGTCATCTTTGCGTTCACACAACGGAGGAACCACGATTTCCACGACATGCAACCGAAAATAAAGATCCTTTCGAAATTGCCCTTCACGAACGGCATTCTCCAGATCACGATTTGTCGCCGCGACCAGGCGAACGTTGCTGCGAATTGGCACGTTGCCACCGACACGTTCAAACGGATGCCCCTCAAGCACACGCAAAAATTTGGCCTGGATCGACAAACTCATTTCACCCACTTCATCCAGAAATAACGTCCCATTATCTGCCGCTTCAAATTTCCCGATCTTGCGCGCGGTGGCCCCCGTAAACGATCCCTTTTCATGGCCAAAAAGTTCACTTTCCAACAACGATTCGGAAAGCGCAGCACAGTTCAGACATACAAACGCATTCGATCGTCTTGGACTCTGAAAATGGATCGCCCGCGCCACCAGTTCTTTTCCAACCCCACTTTCGCCTCGCACGAGCACAATGGCATCTGTTTCCGCAATCTGTCTGATCTCGGATTTCATCCGGTTGACCTCCAGACTCACGCCGACAATCTCACTTTCAATTTCCAATTGTCTCTTCAATGTCTTGTTCTCTGTCTCTGCAACCTGCAAGCCCTTTTGCAGACTTTCCCTCTCGCGCAGCGTCAACACCATTTGCGAAAATTGATCTGCCAGCGCCAATGTATATTCCAGATCTTCACTCGTCAGAGTGTTGTCCGTGTTGGTCGTGTAAAGATGGATCAGCCCAAATACACGCTCCCCTTTCCTTATCGGCGCACAGATCAGACTTTTAGCTTGAATACGCCCCAGACTGTCACGTTGTGCCAGTCGTTCATCCTTAGGAACATCCTTAGCCAGAATCGCTTCCCCGCTGTCAAACACAAGTTCCGAAATTGACGCCGATACCTTTTGATACGGGACCTCTTCTCGACTTTCATACGCGACAACACTCAACTTCTGACTTCGATATCCGCTACTCCCCTTCTCTGGCATCGCATCCGGTTTCTCCGGGAACATCAAGACCGCTCCGATATCCACTCCTAAAGTCGATACCAGATGCTCAAGCACCATCCGTGAAAGTTCGTGAGCATTCGCTGCTGTCCCTAAACGCAGGGCCAATCGATACAGTCGAAACAACGAATCGCTGATCGCCTGACGCTGCTCCGTTGTCAAATTCGCATCCAACTCATGGAAACGCGTCTTCGATCGTCGGGAGACGATTTCATGAGTCGACATCCCCGACGATTCACGGGCCTGCATTTCGGCTGTTCGATCTTTTTCAGAGATCAAACCTGTCTGATCGACAGGCACTGGCTCAAAGGCATCGGAGTTCAACTGAAAACCCAGATGATAAGCCCCAATCCTGATTTGCTCCCCCCCATACAACGGCACGTCCTGGCGAATTTGGACCCCATTGACATACGTCCCATTGCGACTTCCCAAGTCTCGCAAGACCCAGCCACCTTCAATCTGAAAGATCTCCGCATGGTTCCGGCTGCACATTTCATCCATCACCGAAATGCGGTTACTGGTTCCTCGTCCAATCGTGGAGACCTGATGAGGATTCAGCTTATACATTTTCCCCCAGGATCCGCCGTCGCTAACTAGCAAGTAGGCCTCGATTGAGGCCGATGAGGACGAGTGACTGGGCTCGTAGTCTGTCATGAAATTCGATTCTTGATTGATATCGCCTGCTCAAAACGATTCTCTATCCAATGCAATCATCCTGGTAGAGGCGCTGATTCTGTGATCTCTGTTTCTCTGTCTTTCAAGCCATAAAATCCAAAGCCTGATCAGTTAGCATATCCCACGGAGAATCCTTTCATCAAGCATGATTGACGTGTTCCTCTGTCGGATTATCGTTCGACTTCCAACTTTGGCAACATTCATTTGATGGAGCAACGAACCTTTCAGTCGCTCACCATCACCATTCCCGTACCTTACAGACGCCTACCCACTCCCAATTCTCACCACCCTTCGCCCGTCATCACCATACTCAATACGTGTCGACCCGCAGACGTCTGCAGGTCAGGGATGGAAATGATCTGGCCACATCGTTATTGTATGAATAGGTTGTGATTCGTAAATATGCCACGCGTATTATGAAAATGATAACATGCCCTGAGCTCAGTTGTCCGCATCCCACTGAATAACCCTCGCTCGTGATCTGATTCCTGCAGCATGAATCTCCGATTGAAGAAAGTCTCTTTAATGAACCCATACACTTTGAGCCATACGATTTTATTTGTCCTCCTGATCGGCTCAATCTCACCCCTCCCCTGCTTTGCCCAATCAAACTGGGATCGCTTCCGAGGCCCGAATGGTTCCGGAATCAGTACCGACTACGAATTCCCCGCTTCCGTCTCGCCCAATGAATTTGCCTGGAACATTGAACTCCAAGGTCAGGGATGCTCGTCTCCGATCATCATCCATGATCGCGTCTACGTCACTTCTGCCGACCCTGAGGGCATGCGCTACCTCCAAGCCTTCGACCTGTCATCTGGCAAAACACTCTGGACCTCGTCGATCAACATGGAAACCCTCGACACACATGCCAAAAATAGCATGGCTGCAAGTACGCCGACTTCCGACGGAGAGATGATCTACACCCAGTTCTCTGACCGCAAATCATTCCTCGTCACCGCCTGGAACAGCGATGGCAGCCAGGCTTGGAATCAAGATCTGGGCGAATTTGCCTGCCAACACGGACCAGCAGCCTCGATGATTCTGGTGAACGATTTCTTGATCGTCCCGATGACTCTCGACGGCCCCAGCATGGTCGTGGCCTTTCATAAATCGACAGGCAAAAAAGCTTGGGTCTGCGAACGCCCCTTCGGCAAAGCCTCCTACGCAACACCCTGCCTGTGGGACAACGGAACTCATCAGGAAATCATCCTCCCCGGAGACGCTCCCGGCATCTCGTCCATCGACCCCCAAACTGGAAAAGTTCTCTGGTCGTCTGACACTCCCTTCCCAGAAAGAGTCGTGGCATCTCCCATCCTGACAGACAATCTCATCATTTCTCATTGTGGCTCTGGCGGACGTGGGAAAACCCTGATGAGCATCGCCTACAAACCCGGACTCACCGAAGCATCTGCCAAACCCGCCTACATCCTCACTAAAAATCTCCCCTATGTCGTCACTCCAATTTATGACGATGGCTTGCTGTTTCTTTGGGGCGACCGCGGTGTCGCCTCCTGCGTGAACGCCTCCACAGGCGAAGAAATCTGGACGGATCGAATCGGCGGCAACTTCAACGGCTCACCTGTACTCGCCGCTGGTAAGCTCTACTGCGTCAGCGAAGAAGGAATTCTCGTATGTCTGGCTGCCGATCGCGGTTTTGAAAAACTAGGCGAAACCAACCTCTCTGAAACATCGCTGGCTACGCCTGCCATAGCCTCAGGGAAACTCGTCGTTCGCACTCAACAACATCTAATTGCCATCAACGCCCTGCGTTAGGCATCATTTTTGCCGCATAAACGCCTCAATCGCATCTTTTTTAGACTTCTTTGCCACTTGAGCGTCTTTGAGCACAGCATCACGTCATTCGATTGTCTAAATATAAAACACAGTCCATACGCGCCTGTCTTGAAATGAAACATTAATTTCCTGGATCAGAAAAGGATTCACAATGCCAGCGTGGCCCGGAGGATTATGTCCTGAATGCGAAACAGATATGCCTGCAAATCTGATTCACTGTCAGGCGTGCCGCGCATTGCTCAACACAGACCTCAGACCAAATTTTGCTGAAATTCCTGAGTTTGTCCCCCTCAAAGAACTCACACCCGAAGAGCAAAAAAGGCTTGATCAATCACCGGCACAGGTCGCCAACAGAGGTGTGATGATCGCCTGCCCCGCCTGCCAGCAAGTCCTCAAGATTAACAACCGCTATCACGGTCAGGCAGTTCAATGCAATTTTTGCGACCACGATTTTAACTTTGATCTCAAAGCCGAACCAATCGAATGGCTCGGCGTCTATACAGACTGCCCCCACTGTCAAAACAAACTCCGTATTGGCTCCAACTTTATCAATATGGAAGTGAGCTGCAATTTCTGTCAAGGCCCACTCATCGTCAACCTGGCCATCGACCGCCTACAGGCAAATTCATAACCGCACCCTCAGACACATCGCTGCACTCCCCGATATACAATGACCAGCACCAATAAAAAAAGCCTGTCTCTAATCACGAGACAGGCTTTTTTCGATTCTGACTGATAAAAGTTCTGACTGGAACCGATGCTAATCCATGAATTCTCAAAGAAATGGGAACTGAACTCTGGAAATTATTTCCCCAAAGCAGTTTTCACCACAGCGACCACTTCATCAAAAATCTCTGGATTCATGGCGGCCAAATCACTTAACGATTTGCGATTCAATGTGATCTCGGCTTTCGTCAGTCCATTCACAAACTCCGAGTAACGCAGCCCACGCATTTTACAGGCAGCCGTCAAACGGATAATCCATAACTGGCGAAAGGTCCGCTTTTTGACACGACGGTCACGAAATCCAAACGACCGGGCTCGGTCCAGTGTCTCCTTGACCGTTCTGACAAGCTTCCTTCGCGCGCCGTAATTACCCTTGGCTTCACGAAATAAGCGTCGTTTCTTACGCTTGGCTGGGACGTTCGTTTTTACTCGCATCTGACGACCTGACTATATTTCTAACGATCGAATAAGATAAATGACTCACAAAATCGCGGAGACCACAGACAAATCAGCTCTCATCAAGCCGATTTGTGGCGTCCAAAAATCTCTCAAACGAGCAATCTCAACCCGCAAATAACCTAACGGCCCGCCGGTCGCAAACAATCCAGAATATGCTTGGCTTGTTTCCCGGTAATACACCCGTCAACACGCAGTTGACGTTTTCTTTCCCCAGTCCGGTGGCCAAATTTATGTCCTCGGTTGGCTTTGCGGTGCATGGCCTTGCCTGTTGCGGTAATTTTAAACCGCTTACTCATTGCTTTATGTGTTTTTAGTTTCGGCATCGGACCGTACTTTCAAAGACTTTGAACGACAATAACGCAGGGAGAGAACTCACTGCCAAAAAAAATCAGCTCAGAAAAACAAACGATGTCCTCTTGAGACATCTCGTAAGTCATATGCCAGATTCATCTTCGGAAAAACAACGGGGTATTCCAAAGAGCAATTGCCTATGGAAAGTCGCAGATTATAGCGGCAATGAGGGCAATATTTCCAGTCAACGGCAGCAATAACAGAAAATTTCCACATTTCTGGACTTTCGCCCCCGCCCAAAAGACTTAATTAGCCCCCAAACAGGCGACTCCCGCCCTGCTGAAAACTAGCTCTGCCCGCAATCTCCACTCCCCTTAAACTTTAGGTGTGAGGATCGCGGTCATGCTTTTGCCACCTTCCATCGACGGAGCCTTCTCAATCTTGGCAATGTCTTCTAATTGCCCAATAATACTATTCAAAATGTCACGCCCCAGCTCATGGTGCGCATTTTCACGCCCCTTGAACATGATATGCAACTTCACCTTATCCTTGCCCTCAAGGAAATCACGGGCGCGTTTGGTCTTGAAATCGATATCGTGTTCGCCCGTCTTAGGACGAAGTCGAATTTCCTTGATCTGAACCTGATGCTGTTTAGAGTTCTTGGTCGTCTTCTTTTTTTGCTCGTACTTGAATTTGCCGTAATCCATGATCCGACAAACCGGCGGCCTGACGTTTGGTGCAACTTCGACCAGATCCAAACCTTCTTCCAAGGCAACAGCAATTGCTTCGCGGGTCGGGATAATTCCCAACATCTCACCGAGATGGTTAACAACTCGAACAGGGGTAATGCGGATTTGATCGTTAATACGATGGGTCGTTTCGATGTTTGTACTCCCAAGAGACCTTAAAAATTCGTGAAAAAAAAACGGCAAACCCTACATGTGGGACACGATAACCAA
>JBGSVC010000494.1:0-6298 GCA_041753175.1 Planctomycetaceae bacterium | reverse complement strand
TATCAATGCCAATGAAATCAAACAGGTGATCTTAAATCTGCTGGCCAATGCTTTGGAAGCATCTGATTCAGGTGGAAAAGTTGACGTCAAGGTGCAGGAATTCGCCGAACACGTGGAAGTGACGATCCGAGATTATGGATGCGGGATGACGCCAGAGACGCTTGAAAAGCTGTTTGATCCCTTCTTTACGAATCGTCGTGCGGGGGCAGGGCAGGGGACAGGGCTGGGGTTATCAATCTGTCACCGGATTGCCAAAGATCACCATGGGAGTATTGAGCCATCCAGTGAGGGTCCGGGCAAGGGGAGCCAGTTTGTGTTGCGATTGCCAAAGCAAAAGAAAATGAAACTGGCCGCATAACCGCCAGTTAAAAAATTGACTTCATGTCATTTCCAACACTCAATTAAACGTCAACTATTGAGTTGTTGATGATCTCCACCCTGGAATCCTGCGGCCACATAACAAGTGCTACGTGCAGACCGGGGAAAAAGTCGCGTAGTGGCGAAAGAGCTTTTTCCGTTTAAGGTTATTCGAAAATGGGGAAAAATGTGTTGAACGCCTGTTCGCAGAAGACGCCGGGGTCATTAAAACGCTGATTGCGATTGAGGGCTGAGATTTGAGCCATCTGTTCAGCGGAGAGTTCGAAGTCTTGGGCTTCGAAGTTTTCTTTTAAATGTGCAATCTGACTGGCTTTCGGAATCACAGCAGTGCCGCGTTGCATCCCCCAGCGGAGAACCACCTGGGCTTCACTTTTGCCAAGTTGACCGGCGATCTTCTGGATGATCGGTTCAGCGAGAACAGAATCGGATTCTTTTGCCATGCCAAGCGGTAGATAAGAAATCGCTCCAATCGGAGAAAAGGCGGTGACGGCAATGCAGTGCATCTCACAGAAGCGTAGCAGCTTTTCCTGAGTCAAATAAGGATGAGATTCCACTTGCAGAACCGAGGGGTGAATGCGTTTGATCGCTAAGATTTCGCGAATAAGGGCGATATTGCAGTTACTCAGACCGATGTGTTTGACAAGTCCAGCATCGACGAGTTCTTCCATCGCCTGCCAGGTCTCAGACAGGGGGATCGAAACCGGTTTCATCTGCGGAGCATCGGCATGTGGATCGAAAAACCAGCCCGGAGGGTATCTTTTTTCAAAGGGGACAAACTGCAATGGGATCGGAAAATGGATGAGGTAAAGATCGAGATAATCGAGCTTCAAATCCGAGAGTGATCTTTCGACCGCCGGGCGAACATGTTCGGGAGCGTGATAGGTATTCCAGAGTTTAGAGGTCACCCAAAGCTGATCTCGTGAACACAGCCCGTCGGCCAGCGCACGGGCGATGCCATCGCCAACCTGCGGTTCGTTGCCATAATCGCAGGCGGCGTCGAGATGACGGTAGCCCATCTGGATCGCCTGGTAAATTCTTTCAGCAGCGATATCGAGTTCAAGTTTCCAAAGTCCCATACCCAAAGCAGGGAAACGATGGTTGTCTTTTAACGTCAATTTCATGAGTGATCCATTCGAAGGTGCGCGTGGTCATGTCGAACAGTAATGTCCCATTGAGGCCTGATTGTAGGAATTAGAGGTTGCTCTCACCAGTGGCCCAGATCTCGCATGGGCGAGAAGGCTTAAAACCAATTGGAAGAGTTACAAAGCGGGAGGTGAACGCGTGCGTGAACTTGAGAAATGGACTTGACTTAGAGAATTTGAAAAAAAGTAAAACTTCGAATTGCCACGATTTTCTCATTGTGTTATCACCCTCCTTCGCCTGATCTGTTGCCAAGGATTTCAGTCTTTTTTTGACTGTTTGTGTCGAGAAAAAAACTGAATACTGGCATTGGGAGGTTCAGGACTTGAGGGTCTCTTTTGGAGACCGCCTTCAAGTCTGCAGATGCTGTCACATTGCCGGTTCATGGATGAATCGTCGTGGTGGTGTTTGTGTTTTCTGGAGTCTGCACTCTCGCAAGTCAAGGAGTCGACACTTGAGTCCCGTGACCCAAAACCGATTAAAAATATTGTTTGTAGATGATGAAGCCCCGATTCGCGAAGTGATGCAAAACGAATTGCCGCGGATGGGACATGAAGTCACGATTTGCGCTGATGGCGAATCGGCACTCAAGGCACTTGATCAGCATGTCTTTGACGTCGCGATGATCGATTTAAGAATGCCAGGTTTGTCCGGCTGGGATGTCGTTGACCACATCAAACGCGTCGCGCCTGATACGGAGATTATTATCTGTACGGGCCACGGCAACCTGGAAGCGGCTGTTCAGGCCATTCGCAAGGGTGCGTATGACTTTTTGACGAAGCCGACCAAACTGGTGACAATTGCCAATGTGTTGCGTCGCGTCAATGACAAACGCATGATGACCAACAAAACAATTGCCCTCGAAACGCGATTGAAAAAAGTGGAAGGGACCACGGATCTGATTGGATCGACAACCTCCATGCAGAAGGTCAAACAGTTAATTGACAAGATCGCTGCGACCGATTCGGCAGTCATGATTCTGGGTGAAACCGGGACAGGCAAAGAACTTGTCGCGCGTCGAATCCATGAGAAAAGTCATCGTGCCCACATGCCGTTTGTGGCGGTCAACTGTGGAGCACTTCCAGAGAATTTGGTCGAGAGTGAGTTTTTTGGACACAAGAAAGGTGCGTTTACTGGAGCAGATTCGCATCGCAAAGGACTGCTGGAAGTCGCCAACGGAGGAACTCTATTCCTCGACGAACTCGGTGAACTTGATAAGACGATGCAGGTGAAACTGTTGCGATTTTTGGAATCGGGTGAAGTCCGACGCATTGGCGAAAATGATTCGTTTCATGTGGATGTGCGGATTGTCTGTGCGACCAACCGGGATTTGCAGGAGATGGTACGTCATGGAGACTTCCGCGAGGATTTGTTTTTCCGCGTAAACACTTTTGAAATGCAGTTGCCCCCGTTGCGCGAACGCAAGGATGATATTCCAGCGATTGCACGCAGTCTGGTGGCTCGCCATATGAAGCGCGCCAGCGTGCCTGACGACATCCTTGCTCCTGAGACACTTCGAGCACTGAAGTCATATGAATGGTCTGGGAATGTGCGAGAAATGGCCAATGCGCTGGAACATGCGGTGATTTTGTCGGGCGGCAACACGATTATGCCAGACGATTTACCCGGACACATTACAGGATTACAAACTCCTCGTCGCGAAAGCATGACAATGTCGTCGGATGCGAGTGTGGATAAAACCCAAACGCTGCGTGAAATTGAAATGCAAGTCATTTACCGCGTGCTGAGCAAATACAATGGTGATAAGCCAAAAGCTGCCAATGAATTAGGGATTGCTTTGAAGACGCTTTATAACAAGCTGAATCAATATGAAGCGCAATCGATGGCAGGCTAGGAGCCTGTTGATTTTCTCAACAAGCTACGAGATTCGATGGATGGAAATCATCAAAAAACGCACGGTATCAGGCGATTTTTTGATTGTTAATAACAGAAAAAAAGTGAACCGGAGCACCTCGTTCTGGTTCACTTTTTTGTGTTTATCGAAAATGAGAAATGGCTTGATAATCAGAAGCCATTAATCAGCGGTTAGTATCGTCGAATGACGCCGATAAGCACGCCGAGGATATCGACGTTGTCGGAGTAGATTGGTTTCATGGTGCTATTAGCGGGTTCGAGGCGGAATCGACCATCTTCTTTGTAGAAGCGCTTGAGCGTGGCTTCAGAACCATCGACCAGCGCGACAACAATTTCACCATTCCGACAGCTCTCGGCTTTTCGGATGATCACATAGTCGCCATCGGCAATATGATCTTCGATCATTGAATCGCCTTTGACTTTCAGGCAGAAGTGACTTTCATCTTCGAAGAGAGGAGCAAAATCGATCCGTTCTTCTTGCTCGACAGCGAGCACAGGGCTTCCAGCAGCGATTTGGCCTGACATGGGCAGCGTCGAGCGTTTTAGCTGTGGTGCATCTGCAAGTTGAATTGCACGAGACATGTGTGACTCTCGAGAAATAAGTCCTTTTCTTTCAAGGGCTTTGAGGTGACACATGACACCATTAGGAGAGCGAATGCCGAATTGCATTCCAATTTCGCGTACAGTTGGGCCGTAGCCACGATTCATGATCTTGTCTTTCAGGAAATCATAAATCTCCTGCTGACGTTTTGTCAGGGTTACTTTAGGTGACATGTCGTCTCTCCATCCTTTCCCGTCTTAAAAATTAGAAAAGTACACTCACAACACTATTATCCACCTGACCAGTTGGCATGTGAACAGATTTTTGACGAAGTGTAATCAAATTACGGCTAATACTCCTTGAGAATCGCTCATAGAAAGTTTTTTTGCGAAATTTTGCGGTCTGTAATCTCAAGGAGCTTATGCGATTGATTATCAAGTAAATGGCTAAGGAATACAGAACTTATCATATCTCAAGTCATTCAAGCCGGTCAATCATACTGCACATTTGTGCTTAATTACACTCGATGGTCGTCTCTTTCAAGAGTAATGAGACCTCCAAACATCGCCGATACGTCATTTGAAGTGTTTTCACCTAAGAGCAAAATCTCTTAATGTTGTGATAATTTATTAGCTGGGTTTTCAATAGTTTTTATCAGGCGAAAAAAAACACCTGACGTCGGTTGACTGTCAGGTGCCTGAAAGATGGTGTGAGATTTCCCCAAGGTGTTTAGACGTGACGAGAAGGTCTACTTGCTGTGTTCCTGGAGGAGGGTGATAAGTTGTTGGGGATTGGTGTCGGTCGTCAAAGTCAGTCCTTGCTGTGAAACGAGCCAGATCGCAGGCGTAGACTGGATGCCGTAGTATTTGGCGATGGGATTATTGAGGCCACGTTGTTGGGGGTTGGAATAGAAGATGTGCTGTCCGGGGAGGGTGTTGGTTTCGAGGAATTTATCAAGTTCGGATTCATTCTGATCGAGTGACACCCAGACAATTTGAACGCTCTGTCCGAAGTGGGATTGGATCTGTGTCATCTGGGAAACGAGTTGGGAAGCCTGTGGATCCGCAGTTTTCCAGAAATTGATAATAACGAGTTTGCCTTTGTGATCATCGATGTTGAAAAGTCCTCCTTCTGCGGTCGGGCCGGAAAACTGGAGGGGCTCGCCGGTCATTGAAAGGCGTCTGAGCATCCCTGTGACCTGGAATGAGAGAGGATTATTGGGATACAGTTCGGTGATCAGGGAATACATCTGCTGGGCAAGATCGGATTTGTGTTGCAGTTCGCAGTATTTGCCGGCATTGATGAGGGTGACGACGGCGCGGTTTGTCTCCTGTGGGAAACTGCGGGCAAACAAATTGGCCTGAGTCACATATTCCTTAAGCCAGCGTGAGTCTTGTGGGTCTTTGAGGCTGCACTTCTCGGCAAGTTTGACGAGCGCGAACGCGGATGTCGCGGCTGCTGGCGATTGTGGATCGCGTTTAAACAGGGAAGTGGCATCGTCGTACATAAGGTCGATTTGTTGCTGGTCGCCTTGTATGGCCAATTCCAGTCGGGCCTCTGAAAGAGCATGGACGGCGGCACTGAAGACCATTTCCTTTTCAGGCTGAGAGTGGGTCTTGGCGAGGATTCCGGTGGCCAGATCGATCACTTTTTTGTGTCGATCGTTTGCCCGCTGAGCGAGTTGCTCGTCACTGACGGGGGTCATGTCGTCTTCGGGGACCAAAGGAGTGGCTTTGATGATGGCGATTTCCCGGAGATGATATTCGGGAGAGCCAATCTCGGGAGTTGCAGAGAGGATTTCATCGGTATTTTCAGGTGATGAGGACAAAGCTTGCGAGGAAATCGCGACCAGTGGAAGTGATTTTTGAGCAGACTCTGGGGAGGGGAGTGAACTTGATTCAGTGGAGGCTTGCGATTGAGGATTCGTAGTCCCTGCAGGTTGTCCACAACCTAAACCTGTGACAAATAATGATCCTGCGAAAATCAGCAGAAAAGTGCGGTGAAGTGGGGATGAGCGGTCAGATTGAAAACAAATGATTGCAGACATGGTCTCGTACATCCTTGTGAGACGGGGACTGAACAGAGAAAGACAACGGCTCCTCTAACGACAACCTGTGACAATACCAGGGAGCCTATTCGATTTCAGCAACGTGGGTCGAGTAAACGAGACCTGTGAGGCTGAGTTGTTAACGAGGCTGTGTTGTTCATCAGCAAGAGGGCTTGGTTGTGAGTGACCGTGGAACTATAGCGAAACACAGGAAAAGTTCACAAGGTGAATTCGGGGTTGGGTTAAGGGGAGATGTGAAGACTATAAATTGAGGTTGGTATCGAGTTGTTGACGCACGAAATTGGCCCATGGTCCTT
>JBGSVC010000493.1:0-9841 GCA_041753175.1 Planctomycetaceae bacterium | reverse complement strand
GGGAAGACCATTGGGTATAACTGGAGTGAGGGTGCTGAGTGAGATTATGAATGCTCCATGGATGATTTTCGGGTCAAACGAGGAAAATGGCGATGCGACGACGGTATGTGTTGGCGAACATGGTTAGCGGGTTATTGAGCGGTGTGTTGTTGTCGACGGGACAATTTGCATGGGGATCAGCGGAACCGACCGGCGGCGTTGTGCGGTATGGTGAGAAGCGACGGTTTCGGGCGTTGCATCGGGGCCTTGTGGATGCAGACGGGGTGGAGATGAAGTCTTTGGAAGTCTGGTTGCCTGTGCCGACGGACTGGCCTGAGCAACGTGTGTTGTCGGTGGATGTCTCGCCGAAGATGAAGCCTTCGGTTTCGAGGGATGGTGTGACGCAGGTTGCCCGATTGGTGGTGACTTCGGCTGCTGGATTGCGAGCGGGTCAATTTGAGTTGCAGGTGACTTCGGAGTTTGAACGCCAGGAAGTGATCACTGATCTCAGGAGGCTGTATGAAGAGAAATATCAGCCGTATGATGAGACTGATCAGGAGTATCGGCGATACCTCAAGGCAGAGACGGATGTGGACCCGGGGTTTGGGCCGTTCCAAGAACTTGCAGTGGAATTCAAGGGGGACCAGCGGCCGTGGGCGCATGTGGCGTATGATATTTACGGATGGGTGCTGGACCATGTGAGTTATGAAAACATCAGTTGGGTGGGGGCTGAGGATTGCTATCGGCATCAACGGGGAGCGTGTGGTGAGTATGCGGCGCTGTTTGTGGCGATCTGTCGTGCGGCGGGGATTCCGGCGCGGATCAATACGGGCTATTGGGCTGACAAGACGGATGGAATGCATATTTGGGCGGAGTTTTTGTTGCCCAGTGGAGAGTGGATCCCGGTTGATCCATCGGTGGGAGATGGCGGCGATCCTGCGTCTCCAAGAGGAGTCCAGACGAGAGAACGAAACTTTGGTTTTCTGAGCAATCGACGATTAACGCTGTGTAAGGCGGCGGATGTGGTGTTGAAGAAAGTGAGTGTGCATCCGGGTCGGGTGAATATCTTGCAGGTGGGGGCGTTTTGGTGTCAGACGGGTGGAGGGATGCCTGAGGTCACGTTTCGGATGGAGAGTCAGGAAGTGAGTGAGTGAGTGAGGCGTATGAGGGACTCAAAACGAATCGAGAGATATGAGGCTGTTGATTGGTCGAATGGGTTCAACAGCCTGTTGGCAATCGACTTGGTGTCGTTGTTTGACCATCAAAAAGTGCTTGGAACGGGGCGTTTTTGATGATCTCACCACTGGAAGCGGGCTGTTGATTGAATCGATGCCGAGGGTGGTGATGACGGTGGGTGGGGGGGAGAGGATTTTGAGGGAGATGAGTTGAAGAAGGTGTCGATGGGCGGCTTGACGGAGCGGGGGTGAGGTGAGTCTAATAGGTCTAGCCGAAGATGGGCTTTGTTCCGAACACTGACGTCGCCTACAGAATTATGATTTTCACTTTCAGGGGGCTTGCGCTCGTCTCTTATGTCAACGATTAAAAGAACTGAATTCTCAGCCCTGCGGTTTTGTGTGTTGCTATGTTTGTTTTTTGTGGTGTTCAATGGTCTGTCAGATGGACTGCGGGGACAGGGAGTGCCCGTTGAAAAGGGGGGCGTGACCTCTTATGGGGAGTTGCAGGAATTAGCGTCTGCGATTTCGAAGCGTGCCTATGAGCCTCAGCCTGAGGTTCCTCAGGTGCTTAAAGAATTGACGTATGACCAATTTCGATTCATTGGTTTTACGGATGGCAAAGAGGTGTGGGCGGAGACGTTGTTGCCGTTTCGGGTGGGGTTTTATCACAAGGGGTATGTGGCCGTTGATGATGTTTCGATTGATGTGATTCGGGACGGACAAGATTTTTCGATTCCGTTTTCGCGGAATTACTTTCATTATTTGGCGTGGGCACATGATCTGAAATTGCCGGACGATGTGGGATTTGCCGGTTTTCGGATCAAGACGGTGTTTCCTGATGAGATCGAGATGCAGGAGATTTTTACGTTTGTGGGGGCGAGTTATTTTCGTGCACGCGCCAAGAATACGATTTTGGGGACGTCGACACGGGGTCTGGCGATTGATTGCGGTTTGCCTAAGCCTGAAGAGTTCCCTGTGTTTCGAAAGTACTGGATCGTCAAGCCGAAGATGGGGGATACGTCGTTGCATGTGCTGGGGCTGTTGGAGAGCCAGAGTGTGACGGGGGCATATGATTTTGTGTTAAGCGCAGGGACAGATGCGACGACAATCGATGTCAAAGAGACATTGTATTTTCGAAGTGTTCCCGAGAAGGTCGGGATTGCGCCGATGAGTAGTATGTGGTTGTGGGGCGACGGGTTGGCTGGTCCCCAGGGGGATCATCGACCTGAGGTGCATGATTCAGACGGGTTGCAAATTCAGGATGCGAACGGGAACTGGTTGTGGCGGGCGTTGGGACAGCAAGGTTATCCGTCGATTGTGCATTTGGCGTATCCTGCGGTCAAAGGTTTTGGGTTGATTCAGCGGGACGTTAACAAAGAGCATTACCTCGACGATGAAGCGCTTTATCATATGCGACCAAGTGTGTGGATTGAGCCTCTCTCGGATTGGGGTCCGGGAGCGATTGAGTTGTTAGAACTGGATGCACCACATGAAGGGATTGATAATATCGCTGCATGGTGGGTGCCGGATCAGAAGGTTGAGGTGGGAAAGCCGATTGAATTGAGTTATCGGCTGTCTTACTTTTTGGGAGACCGCGCGGACCATGAACTGGCCAAAGCGGTGGGACACCGGATTGTGCGTAACGAAGGCAAGATGCAGTTGGAAGTTGATTTTCGTGGTCCTTCACTGATGCATCGGGGAGAGAATTTTGTGCCTGAGGTGGAAGTCAGTTCTATTCGGGGTGCTGTGATCTCTTCGAGCTCTCGGGCAAGCATTCCGGGGGATGTGACGACGAAGCTGGAGATTGAGCCGACGGGCGAGGGGCCGGTGGAGTTGCAAGTCAAATTGAAAGACGGAGCGCAGGTCTTGACAGAGACATGGTCGTATTTGTGTCCGCTGACGGCTCCGAAAGTAGAGCTTCCGCCGTGGAAGAAGAAGGATGAAGAGAAGAAATAGTGATCATGACCGGGAGTAGCGTTGGCGGGTCGTGCCGAGGGATATTAGTGATCTGACGGAGAGTCAGAGTGGTTTGTGCTTTGGCGAAGCCAGTGGATGAGGGCATCACGAGAGGTGGAAAGTCCTTTATAGGCCAGCGTTTGGTCTGTCATGGACTCAAGAGCAGATAACAGGGCGATCCGTTGCGTGTCGTTCTGACGGATGGTGTTTCCCTCAAGATGAGAGACATGAATAAAAAAGAGGCAGGCGCCCTCGTGGGGGAGGCCGACCATGACCTGGCGTTCGATGCGCAGATAAAAAGTTGAAGAGTCGGGAACGGTGGGATCGAAACAGCGACCGCGCCAAACGTGAGGCTGGCAATCGGGTGGAGGCTGGGGATGATGGTTGAGGCGTTCATCGGTCGCAAACCCCCATACGAACCGTACCCAGGGACCGTGATCAATCATGGTTGAAACCATGCTGTGATGTTGTTTGACGATGTGCTGCATGCCGGGGACGGGAGCGTGAACCTGGGTAAAATCGAGCCCGATTTTTTCGTCCGGTGCCCAGTGTCCGGGCGCACAAATATGCAACGCGACAATGTGATCGCCAGAATCCTGAGTAGTGATGACGGCCAGGTCTTCGGGGATTTGAGAGACGAGGGCATCAAAGCCGTGAATGTAGGGGGGCTGCGTATTGATGCGAGATTGCTGAGGATCATAGACACAGGAGTTGAAGACAAGCGTTTCCCCGGTCAACGTGCAATCGAGATGAATTTGATCGTCGGTAGAGTGACGGGTTTGAAAATAGTGAGGGTATTCTGTTGTCAGGATGGTGATGAGGCGTTTGCAGACGGCAGCCTGCAGGAGTGGATCAAAGTTTTGGGTGATGACATATTTGTCGAGTCGTTCCTGACGGGAAGCGAGGATCGTTTGACGGTAGAGTGAGAACTGGCGATCGATCTGCACCACATGGGCGTCAAGCTTGCCGTTACCAAAATCACGTCCGAGTTTTGAAAGCCCAGCGGTGATGCGATAGGGACCGTTGGTGAGAGGAAAGTATTGGGGTGGTGTGGTTTGAGGAGTGTCCAGGGCTGACTCCATGAGAAATCAGGAACGGTGAAGGCGCTATGCTGATCGTAGGGATTTGGTGTGCGTTGCGCGACACTATGGCGTTTAGTCTATTTTCGGTTTGTTTCCCACTTAGCGCGCCGCGGGTCGCGCACTGATTATGCGCGGTCTGCGCTAGGCCTTCAAGGGGAGGGGAGAGGTTGGGAGGAAGGCGTCTGCGTGAATTTTGCCGAGGTCGGCACCGGCGAGATACAGTTGTCGTCTCATGGTTCGGACCATCTCGGGGGCGCCGCATAGGTAGAAGCGACATTGTTTCCAATCGTGACTGGACCTGAGGAGGACTTCGTCGATGCGTCCTCGATGGTGGTTGTCAGGCTGGTCGGATGACTCGAGAACGCGGTGATAATGAAACTCGGGGTGTTGAGTTTCCAGTGCGAGGAGTTCGTCGACCAGATAGAGACCGTCGTGGGTCGGAGCGGCGTGATAGAGATGAATGGGAGCAGGATGAGCGTGGGTGAGGGCATCGCGAATGATGCCCAAAAGAGGGGCCAGCCCGGTTCCGGTGCCAGCGAGAATGAGCGATTCTTGAGGAAAATTCGGGAGGTAAGTGCAGCCGCCGACTGGCCCACGCAGTGAGAGCGTGGCCCCTCGATTTTGCGAATCACACAACCAGGCAGAGAGAGCCCCTTGTGGATAGCGTCGAACATGGAGTTCCAGAAAAGGATCTGAGGGGAGAGAGGCCAAGGAGTAGCTGCGTGACGTGCCGTCGGGTTTTTTCAAGGTGAGAAACTGACCCGGTAAGTAGGTGAAGTTTTTTGGGACGGAGAGTCTGATTCGAAAAATTGTCTGGCTGAGGGGTTCGATTTCGAGAATGCGCGTTTGAAGTTCGAGACCAGCCGAGGCAGGAGAAACGATACGAAGATCGGAGGTTGCGTGAGCGATGCAGGGGAGAAAAAAGTTCTGTGACTTCCAGGCGTCTTTCAAGCCGACTTGCGATTTAGGAGGAACTTCGCCTTCAATGATTTTCATCATGCAGGATTGACAGCTTCCTGCCCGACACGAGTAAGAAAGCGTGGGATCAATCTTGAGGAGCGATTCGAGCACCGTTTCGGGAGGGGCATGGGAGGTTTGTAACCATACGCCGTCGTTCTGAGCCAAGTGGATTTGTGGCATGGTTCGTCTTCCCGAGGCAGAGACTTGAATACTTCAACGGGGCAAAGAAATCTGCGGTGTTCTCTGACCCCATGTGTGTTGAAAAGCCGCCGATTGACAGACTGTTGCCTGCTGCATGTGTCAAAACACGTTTCCAGATTGGTTTGCGATATTGATTAGCGATCGAGCACGTCATCGCGGACGGAGTTGGCCAGGGCTGCGACTTGTGCGATCTGTTCGTCGTCCACGCCCAGTTCTTGGAGGGTCTGGCCGAGGTGTGCGATCACGATATCGACATGTGAGTCGTTGAGTCCTTTGTCGATCAGATGTCGGTGCCCCTGGCGCATGTCTTTGCCTGTGTAATTATTAGGACCACCTGTGACCATGGTAAGGAATCCGACTTGTTTGGCACGTTGACGGTCCATATCGACATCGTCAAAGAACATGGCGACGCGTTCGTCGGTCAGCATTTTTCGATAGAAGATATCGACTGCGGCTTGAATGGCAGGCTCGCCTCCGAGGGAGTCGTATAAAGAGAGAGTGGTCGTCATGAAAGATCTCCAGAATAAGGGCGGTGAGAAACTGCGCAGGGAAGAAACGTCAGGGATGGTGGGTGAGTTGTGGAGGAGATTGAGAGGAAGCGGGACACATAAAGGACAATGGCATCCATTATTGTTTAGCCACTTGCATTTGTCAAATCCGATGTGTGTTCCAAAATCAAATTTCAGGAGATTGAGGAAAACTCCTTTTGCCCCTCGAATTGCAGATAGACCTGCCTTTAATTGAGTACATATTTATGATCGTTGTGGAGAGCTGCAGCGCCATGATTGATGTCCGAGTTGTGTAAGCAGCTGTGGAAAATCGACTTCGTGTCGGTTATCCACAGTACTCAAACGTCAGATTCAGGGTGTTTTTAAGTGATTTCCATTAAGAGATCCTGAAGCCTATTGAGATATTAAACGGTCTGCTTAACATTCGACGTTGTAGTTCAATGCCTGCTCGCCACGCAGTGACAACATTTGAAAGAGTTTGAATTTATGTTTTCCCAATCTGCTGAGTATGCCTTGCGAGCCATGGTGTGGCTGGCAGAAAATCATGACGGGACGATGTCAGGACATAAGCCGATTTCTGAAGCGACACAGGTCCCTGAAAGTTACCTCTCCAAAATTATGCAACAGCTTGTGAAATCTGAATTGGTGATTTCGAAGCGGGGAGTGGGTGGGGGGTTTTTGTTAGCCAGGCCGGTGGAGGAAATCTCTTTACTGCAGGTTGTCAATGCGGTCGATCCAGTTTGTCGAATTGAGCGCTGCCCATTGAATCTGGCGTCTCACCAAAAACAACTTTGTCCGATTCATGCCAAGCTGGATGAATCGATTGCTCAACTGCAACATGTTCTGGAGGGAACAAGCCTGAGCGATGTGTTGTATCAGAAGAATTTTCCAGTGTCGGGTCATGGAAGCTTGAACGGACTGTCGGTGTTGGGAACTAAATCAACGTAAGCATCTTGCATCTGGATAGAGGCTATTGCCGGCTATCGTGAATGCATATAACTATTTGCTTACTAAGAGTGCAGAGAGATTGTGTCAGGTGTTTACTTGCAATCAGCAAACGGGCTGATCGGCATAGTGCGTTCAAGTCGCGTAACACTGAATTGCTTGTCGAAGAAGAGTTTGGTGATCGCTTTTTTCATCAGACCACATTGATTGATTGCCGATAACGATTTGGCATCAATAGTGTTCTTATATTCCTAATTCTATGACTCAACTGCATCATCACCACGTGCATCATATTCTGGCTAATTAATCAAGGGGTTTATCAAGATGAAAATTCTGTGTGTCGACGACACGAATTTTTCGCGCAAGAAAGTAACAGCTCCGTTATTACAGGCGGGCCATGACGTGCTGGAAGCGACGAACGGCCTAGCAGGTTATGAGATGTATCAACTCGAGAAGCCGGACGTGATCGTAACTGATTTACTGATGCCGGTGCTGGATGGGCTGGGTTTGATTCGGAAAATTCGAGAGGCTGATCAAAGGACTCCGATTGTGGTGGTGTCTGCAGATATTCAAGCCAGTTCGCGTCAGATGTGTGAAGAGCTGGGGATCTGCTCGTTTGTCAATAAGCCCTTTCAACCACAGCAGATTCTGGATGCGATCCCCAAAGATCTGGCTGGGACTTGCAGCGGTGGCGTTTAGCAGAGTGTGGGTTTCAGGAGGTCTCACCTCTGTTGACCTGCAAGTAATGTTGATGCTTGTCATTGGCTGTCGACCAGATCGCTCATGCCGAATGTTTCAGTGAAGATTTGCCTTTCAATTTAGGAATACGCCGCCATGTCAAGTACTGTTTCCGAACAACCATTAAGTCAGTTTACGGATACTCAAGCCGACGTGCTGACGGAGATCGTGAACATTGGAGTGGGGCGGGCCGCCAGTTCATTGAGTGAACTGATTGGGACGCGGATTGAATTAACGGTCCCGAAACTCCGACTGGTTCCGCGAGAAGAAATTGCGGGTTTTGGCCAGAGCGAGGGTGAAAAGCAGTCGTTTATTTTTCAGGAGTTCAAAGGATCGATTTCGGGGAAAGCGGGATTGCTGTTTGGGCATCAATCATCGTTGTTGCTGTCGTCTTTGCTGGCAGGCGTCGACGATATTTCTGATGAGTTGGATATCGAACTTTCGGGCATATTGTTGGAGGTCGGAAATATCGTGCTCAATGCCGTGATGGGGACGATGTCGAACATGATCCATACGCAACTGGATTACACCGTTCCAGAGTTGATTCAGTCGGATCAGATTCAGCGACGTCTGCTGATCGATCAACCCCGGCAGCAGGTCGACATGCTGATGGCCGATGTCGAATTCAAGGTTGCTGCAAAAAACATTCAAGGATCGATCATGATCGTCTTTCATATTGGGTCCGTCGAACAACTGGTCAGCGATGCGCTCAAAGATTGCTGATCACCTTGATCATTTTCCCCTCATCAACATCTTCATCAGATACCTTGCTGTTAGAAAAAAAACATCCGGCTGACTTCTCGATTTTGTATTCAGAATGTGGATTATTGCAATCATGAATGACACAACGATTCTTGATCATCTCCCGTTGGGAGCGTGTGTGATTGATGATGGGCTGCGCGTGCATTTCTGGAATCAGACGCTGGCCAGATGGTGTGGTCGTTGTTCCGAAGAGATGCAGGGGGCAGACCTGGGAGCCGTATTTCCCAATTTATTGACTCCCAAATATCGAAACCGACTCGATCAGGTCTTTGAGAGCGGGAGTCCGGCGATCTACTCTGCGGGATTGCATTCGCATTTCATACCGATTCCATCGCTGGTTTCTGCAAAGTCGGATTTGATGATTCAGCAGACATATGTGCGTCGGATTTCGCGGGGGCCACATCGGGCACTTGTCTGTATTCATGATTTTACGGCCGAGTATCTCCAGTTGATGGAACTACGCGATGAAGTTCGAGAACGCAAGAAAATGCTGCTGCAGTTGCAGGAGGCCAATGTGGCGCTGGAACAGGAACGCATCAAAGCGATCAGTGCAACGAAAGCCAAGTCTGAATTTCTGGCAAATATGAGCCATGAAATCCGCATTCCCATGACGGCGATTCTGGGTTACGCGGAATTGTTGAGTGATCCCAGTTTTCCCAAAGAAGATGGCCAGAAAGCGATCGAAACGATCACACGCAACGGCAATCATCTGTTGGCAGTGATCAATGAGATTTTGGATATCTCGAAAATTGAAGCGGGCTTACTGGAGATCAGTCCTGAAGCGTGCAGTTTATCGACGTTGATGCAGGATGTGGTTTCGTTGCTCAAAGTCCGGGCGGAGAATAAAGGGCTGAAGCTGACGTTAAATTATCTGGGGACGTTGCCGGAACTCATTGACGTTGATCCTGTGCGTTTAAGACAGGTACTCGTCAATCTGATCGGCAACGCCATTAAGTTTACCGGCCAGGGCGAGATCGTTGTGGATGTCAGTTCGGTGATCGACGAGGGAGTTGAGCCTTTGAAGGCGATGCTGACATTTGTTGTCATCGATTCTGGTGTCGGGATTCGTGAAGAGTATCTGGAAGAGATCTTCAATCCCTTTTCACAGGGTGACAGTTCTGTGACACGTGTGTTTGGGGGGACGGGTTTGGGACTCACCATCTCTCGAAAACTGGTTCAGATGATGGGAGGCGAAATTCATGTTCAAAGCCAGATCAATCGGGGAAGCAAATTCACTGTCACGATGCCTGCGCCGGTTGTCAGAATGCAGCCTCAGATTGAACAGTCGACGGCATCTGTCGAAATGATGACGCCATGCAAGGATGATGCTTCGACTGACTTGTTACGCAAGTCGCGGGTGTTGCTTGTCGACGATTCTCTGGATAACAGGCGCTTATTCAGTTTTCTGCTCAAAAGAATGGACTGCGAGGTGACGACGGCAGAAAATGGGCTGGATGCCATCGAAAAGTATGAAGCCGCTGATGGAACTGCGGATGAATTTTCGTTGATCCTGATGGATATGCAGATGCCAATA
>JBGSVC010000492.1:0-2235 GCA_041753175.1 Planctomycetaceae bacterium | reverse complement strand
CCCGACATCATTTCATTTGATATTGGAAGGATTTCTCGAATTCGACATTTTCGAATTCAGGGGATGATGGGACGACGAATTGGTATTCGGTGATGCGGTCAATCTCGACATGAAGATCCTTAGCCGAGAATTCGAGGGCATGACCGCCGAAGGTGTGGTCGTCGGAAATAAAGTGAAAGTGAAAGCCTTCGACATTGATGTCTCCGATGAAGGCGGGGCAGTAAAAACCGACGAGTGTTCCGTCGACTTGATCCTTGTGGAAAATTGGTCTAATCGGCAAGAGTTCATCGAGACCTTTGGTAAAGGGTGGCTCCTGGGGAGGAACGCCCCCTAACTTCATGTTTTCAAACGATCCATGAACTTTGAAGGCATAGAAGTAGTTTTTTGAAGGGAGCTGCGCTTTGATGATTTTGCGAAGTTCTTCATAGTTGGGAACCTGAGGGATCTCAAAAGAGAGGTCGTTATCGAAAAACGTCGCGTTGACGTAGACGAGTTTTTTATCGTCGGGAGGAACAGTCACCACCCCCTGTTCATCGATCATGTAGGGAATCCCATCGAGCATGACCATTTCGCCGATGAGTTTCGTGTAGGAACCCAAACCGAGATCTCCCTGGGCCTTCATTTCTTTGACGGTGAGATCGCCCTCGAAGATGCGATTGACGAAAGCGCCCCAGATGGAATAGTGGTAGAATTTATCTGAGGGGGAAAGTGGATTCGATTCTGCAGGTTCGTCGGCAAAGATCAAGTGAGTCATATTAAGTAGCATCACTGTCGCCAACAGAATTCGAGCCGAGCGTCGCATGAGTCGTCCTTTGAGGTTTATCGATGAGGTTGGAGCAGTGGATTTCAGGTCATGATCACAAGTTTCAGTTCCGTGTCTGATCAACTTGCCAGTTGCTTTTTGAAGAAGTCGATCGTGCGTTGCCAGGCAAGCTTTGCAGAGGCTTCATCGTAGCGTGGAGTGGTGTCGTTGTGGAAGCCATGATTGACTTTGGGATAGATGTAAGCTTCATAAGAGATGTTGTTTTCCTTGAGAGCGGCTTCATAAGCTGGCCAGCCGCCATTGATGCGATTGTCGAGTTCCGCGTAGTGGATTAACAGAGCAGCTTTGATCTTGCTGACATCGTTCGTGTCGGGCTGAGAGCCGTAAAAGGGAACTGCAGCGACGATCGTTTCTGGGATTTCGACAGCCAGAGTATTCGCCATGCCCCCTCCGAAACAAAATCCGATGACTCCGACTTTGCCATTGGAAAGTTCGTGGGATTTGAGGAACTGAGCCCCAGCGATAAAATCTTGAGTCATCTGGCCGCGATCAAGTTTGCCTTGCATGACACGGCCGTCGTCGTCGTTACCTGGGTATCCGCCCAGAGGGGTCAGGGCATCGGGTGCCAGTGCGACAAACCCATCGGCGGCCAGTCGTCGGGCGACATCTTCAATATACGGGTTGAGTCCGCGATTTTCATGAACGACCAGAACGGCTGGGAAAGGCCCCGTCCCTTTGCTCGGGTAGGCGAGCAAGCCTTTCATTTTTCCTGAGCCTGCTGGAGAGGGATAGTCGATCATTTTGGCGACGATGCGTTCGTCATCAGCGGGGACTTGTTGAGCCAAGGCATAGTTGGGGGTGAGACTTTCCAGCGCAGCTTCAGCGGTTACGCCGACGGCAACGTATTGAGCGGCTTTGGTCAGAAAGTCGCGACGGGCGATTCGGCCGTGGGCTAGATCGTCATAGAGATCGAGGAGTTCTTGAGGATAGTCGGCGGCAGTGCGGCGGTTTTCGACTTGAGTTGACATCGTTGATTCCTTGAAGAGAGCTTGTTTTAAGCGGCGTGGCTGGTATGTGTTGTTACTTCCAAGGAATTACTTTAATCGGCATCGCGGACAGCCTCAATCTTTTTTCGTAAGAGTTTTGGTTTCACGAGGGGAGTTATGGTTTATTGCGGGAATGAATTGTTGCTAACCTCTTAAGTGGGGTTGCTCTTGTCAATGCCCTTCGTCTTAATCTGGTGGGCAGGCGAAGTCTAAGGAATATCATTTGCGTGCTCTCAAACTCGAAGACTTAACAACTGGCATCATAGAGAATTATTGGGAGATCATATGGCGGCATCGGGATCACGCATGGCGATTTACGGAGCCATTTTCGGCAATCTGGCGATTTCAATCACCAAGTTTGCCGCATCCGTGATGACAGGAAGTTCTGCAATGTTGACAGAAGGGATCCATTCGCTCGTCGATACG
>JBGSVC010000491.1:0-3729 GCA_041753175.1 Planctomycetaceae bacterium | reverse complement strand
CAGGATAATATCTTCGGGACGGGCAAATCACGACGTGTCACTGGTATGGGGACTGGCGTTGTGATCGACGAACGGGGCTACATCGTCACCAATTTCCATGTTGTCAGCGAGGTCGAAGTCCTTGAAATCTCACTGGCCGATGAAACACATTATCCCGCACGAGTTATCACGTTTAATAAAGACAAAGATCTGGCATTACTCAAGGTGGATCGACGTGAACCTTTTGAAGTCATGCCCATGGGCACTTCTTCAGATCTGATGCTTGGTGAAACAGTTTTTGCTGTCGGCAACGCCTTCGGATATGTTCATACCGTCACTTCGGGTATCGTCAGCTACCTCAGCCGAGATGTTGAAGTCAATGAGACACAATCTTATCACAATCTCATTCAGACAGATGCCAGCATTAATCCTGGCAACAGCGGCGGCCCTCTGCTAAATCTCGATGGAGAAGTCATCGGGATTAACGTCGCCATTCGCGCCGGAGCACAACGCATCGGCTTTGCCATTCCCATTGACGATGCTCGTGAGGTCCTCGCCGAACTGCTCAACACGCAATCGATTTCCGGCACATACCATGGGCTGTATACAGAGAACAAAAAAGCAGGAATGGATCAGAAACTTCTCGTCACCAGTTTTGCCCCTGGCAGCCCAGGTGAACAGGCTGGCTTTGAACCTGGTGATGTCATTGTCTCGATCGATGGTTCGCGAGTTGTTGATCGCGTCGATTTCGAACGATTCCTCCTCGATAAACCGAAAGATAAAATCGTCGCAGTAACCGTCAAACGGGAAGGTGTTTCGAAAACTCTGGAACTGGCCATGAAACAGGCTGACCGGAATATCATCATCGCTGCCAACAACACCCCCCTTCCCTCTCCTAATACAACTCAAGTCAACTTTGACAGCCGTACTCCCGAACAGCGGAGTTGGGAAGAGCTCGGACTCAAACTTGTTAAAGTTCCTAAAGAACAAATCCATCCCGTACACAGCAAATACAATGGTGGCATGGTTGTCACAGAAGTCAGACCCGGCAGTCCCGCTTCTCGTCATGGCATCAGAACAGGCGACATTCTCGTCGGACTCCATGTCTGGGAAACAGTCAAGTTTGAAGATGTTTCTTTTGTGATTGAAAATCCCGAACTGGAAAAATTCAATCCCCTCCGCTTTTATATTCTCCGTGGGCGGGAAGTCCTCTATGGGTTTCTCCAGCTTCAAAATAGCACGCCCAACCAACTCACCCAGCGCTAATCAATTGAGCGGGTTTCAACATCAAAACACTCCTGAGGCTATTGTCACAGGAGTGTTTTTTTTATGGTTGTGAATTCTCTCATCAGTTCACAAGACCGCTTTCAAGACAGCGACATTTGGACTACGCTCTCTTCGTCACAATCACATGCGAAAAGCTCTCTGCATCTGTTCTCACTGGTGATTAATGCCCAGCGCTGAGTTTGATTTTATTGACCGCATTCGCCAATTGGCCCCTACGCGTCCTGAAGTTCTCCTGGGGATCGGGGATGACGCCAGCCTTCTTCAGATCCCGGGACAATGCGTCGTCTCCACAGATATCGTCATGGACGGCACCGATTTCCATCTGGCTCAATGTGGCTGGAAAGCCGCTGGCCGAAAAGCCCTCGCCGTTAACCTCTCGGATATGGCTGCCATGGCCGCCACACCCATCGCTGTATTTATCGGCCTCGTCCTGCCAAGTTCTGCCTCCACTGAAAACTGTGATCAACTCATGTCTGGCATCATGGAATTGGCCTCTGAGTTTCATGTCGCGGTGGCTGGAGGAGATACAAATACCTGGGACGGTAAACTTGCCATCAGCGTCACGATCCTGGGGTCCGTCGCTGCTGGCGCTGCAGTAAGACGACATGGAGCCCAGCCCGGCGATCTCCTGTGTGTCACCGGACCACTGGGAGGCAGCATCTCCGGCCATCACCTCACCTTCACTCCCCGGATCAACGCCGCACTCTGGTTGGCGAAACACTGCCAGATCAATGCCATGCTTGACCTCAGCGACGGCCTTGCCAGCGATCTGCGTCACCTGGCTCAGGAAAGTCGCGTTGGATTTATCATCGACGCCGAGCGCATTCCAATCTCTCCCGCCGCTCTCCAGCAAGCCACTCTCGATTCCCTCTCCCCACTCGAGCACGCCCTCGGTGATGGCGAAGATTTCGAATTACTCCTGACTCTTTCCAGGCAGGATTTTGAAAACGTCACCCAGAAAATGGCCGGCCAACAACTCGATTTTCAGCTCATCCCCATCGGGGAAGCCACCACTGATCTCCAGTTGAAGATGGTCATGGGTGACGGAAGTGTGAAGATTCTGCCAGATTTGGGATATCGTCATCAATTCGATCAGCCTGATCCCCTATAATGCTGCTCATTCAAGCTCGCCAGATGCCTGCAGATGACCTCTACAGAATTCTCCTGGAATCTTCAGGACTGATCTCACGCTCCAAAATCATGCACAGTTCGAAGAAGAGACAGCTTCAAAGCATTGACGCCTGACAGTTCTATTGTCTGATCTGATCAGGTCCGGATGTTGATGCATAGAGAATTTGAGAGACTCTATTTCAGGCAATCGACGTGCACGTCCCAAATGAAATCATGGTAAAGGGAACTACTCAATGTTGGAACCACAAGCACAAAATCCATCAGGTCTACAAATAAGACGACTCTTTGAAGGATTTCTGTTCTTTGGAGGACTGATGACCATGTTTGGTTTTCTGATCGCTGCCATCTGGCTGGCGACGGGCTTTCTTGAGAACAGTCAATTTGTCAATCCGCAGGTTCGAAATCAGGAATATTTATTAATCACGGCTTGTCTGGTCGGGTTTTTACTCGCAGGGCTCGTGGTGATGCTGGTTCAGTTTAGCCAGGACATGATGACGTTTCGCGTCGAGCTAATGCGAATGGAACGCCTGCAGCGAAAGATCGCGCGGGAATCTGGGTTGCTCTCCCGGCCACAAAATGCCTCAGGAATATCACTCCAGTCCGCTTCAATGATCTCGAAACATCGGACGGAATAACGTCCCGTTTTACTTGGCTTGTCATATCCGTGGTTGCTCCCTCTGATTTCGCCCTCCTATCCGGGGCAGGCTTCGATAATAATTACAAAACCGAACCTGCCTGCCTTGCCTGACTTACCGTTTGCAGCCATCCTCAAAAAAGCCCTCTTGTGGCAATTCTGCTGTTCCAGTATTTTCCGCCAGATTCCCAGACACATCTGTGCATGGGAATTCACACCTCTATTTCGCTTGGATTCACCAAGACACGTCCCTTGTTTCGGATCGCAATGATTGACGACCCTCGACAAGACTCAACGAAAGTCTGACATGATGAGTTATGAGCGGCTCGTAGGATATGAGCCAAATCATTCTTTACTCAATCGCAAACACGCGACGACGCAAGCACACCGACTTGCCAGTCTGTCTGTTTGCGCACTCGTCTTGCTTTTGACAACGGCTTTCGCTTCCGCACAAGACCTCCCTCCTCGCTTGCCTAATAGTTTTGCCGATGATCTGGCCAATATGCCCGAACTCCTCAACGAATGGCAACCCCTCCCCGGCAAGGCGCCCGAAGCAGTCACTGTCGGCGTCGACGAAAAAATTGTCGATATTATCGTCGAAGGCAATACGTCAATTCCCGCTCCTTCGATTCTGCAACATGTTCATGTGCGGCGCGGTGTTACCGTCGGAGCCACTGCCAACGTCATCGATGAAGACA
>JBGSVC010000490.1:0-2202 GCA_041753175.1 Planctomycetaceae bacterium | reverse complement strand
CCACAAATGCTCGCCCCGGCTAGAATTTTGACACTGCTCAGCATGACAATCGACATGCCCTGCAACAACACTTCCCAGGGAGCGCCCCGCATGTCGGCGTACCAGTGTGAAAACTCACTTGGCCAGCTTAGCGTGCCGGTCAGAAATTCAGGACCATGCACCAGGAGCATCATGATTGGCCACCAAGCCCCCCCCATTAAAAATGCGACTGCCGCCAGTGGCAATGTTTTCCAAGACCCGTTGCGTAAATTATTTCGCTTTGCACGATCCCGCATCGGCAAACTTGCGCTGTCTGCCAGTGGGCTCGATTGAAAATGACGGATCGTTAACCAGCAGGCGATTCCCAATCCATTGGAAATTGCCAGAATGGAATTTGTAAAAAATAACAGTCCTGCCAAAAACGATGATGCAATTAAGAACGCATCCCGATGCTTTTCCTTATGGCGTTGTGAACGCACCAGAAAATCCCAGCATCCCAGTCCACACAACAAGCCTGGCAATAAGGATGAACCTGTCCGGATTTCATAGAGTAATGGTCCACTCATGGAGACCAGAAGGCTCAAAAAGATCATTCCTCTTCGTGTTAAAAAGTGACGCGAAAAGCCCGCCACCAAAAAGACCAGTCCAGCCATGGATAAATACGCAGGCAAGCAGTGTCGATGCAAGGGGAGCATCGTGGGAAATTGCTGACAAAGCGCTGCCAGCCAACTCGTCAGCGGGGGGCGATAGTCGATGGACAATCCCAGGGTTGTTGAATCAATGTCAAACCACGATAGCCATCGGTCTGATTGAAGATAGTTTAACGATAACAACCCCCAGACAGCCGAGGCATTATCAATCGGTTCACGTAACGACCACATCAGCCCTGGCAGCAAGGCCAGTAGAGCGATGAAATACCAATGAGATGTCGACGCCGACAACTGAGGCAGAACCTCTTCGTTGGATTCAATGGTCCAACTCTGCAATTGTTCGTCGGTCGTGAGTGTTTCACTGGGGGGATACGGAAACTCCAGCACATCAGGATCTGATATCGACATGGGTTCTCAATAATCATGTTAGCACTGATGTCATTTCATCGCATGAAAAAATCAGTGCTGAAATTCAGTGCTGGAACAAACAGTTCTGAAATAAACAGAGAGCAGCTATGTGTTGAAGGAATGGTCCCATTGCAAGCCGATGTAAGTCGGATCAATCGGCCTTGGTCGACTCCACTTCATCCGAGTCGGCGCTTGCTTCAGCGGACTTGTCTGGTTTGGTTGAGATATCTTTCTGGTTATTGGCTCGGGTGATCTTTCCAAACAAATGACCACCAATTTTTCCATGTGCCCACGTTCCTGCATATTCGTCTTTGTAAAACAACACCCGGCAATCAAACCCATCCCCCAGTCCCAAAATCGACGACGAGACCAACGACATCACAGGTGTCTGGCCTGCCCATTCGACTTTTACAGGAATCGGCAGGACGACATCCGTTTGACCGTATTTGATTCTTGATTTGACAACCCAATACGCGGCCACATCTTCGCTGACCTGCACTTTTTCCACACTATCGATCTCGTAGCTTTCGGATTTGGGAGCCTTGTCAGGATTGTTGCGTGTAGTGAAACTTCCCGTCAGCTTTGCCTTCGTCAACATCTTGACGAAGTCCTGTTCCTGCTCATTGAGTGGCAAGGAGACTGAAACCTCTTCCTGGGCATACCCTCGTGAGAGTGTGGACGTGTCGTTGAACACGAAAATTCCTGCACATAAAATTGTCAGCAACGAGATTGCATTACGTTTTTGATGCATGGGTTATCTCCTGAGCAGCCTGTTAAACAAGTTAAAAACAATCACGTTCCTTCAAGAACGATGGACAATACAGAGCGTAGATTTCCAATGAGGCTCTCACGGAAGTTTGCCCCTCCGGAACGTCAGCGGGCTGTCAAGATCCATCGAACTCGACGTTTTAGTATACTGCATTGGGACCGCCAGATGCCAACTCCCCGCTCAAATAGCCGATGGCTGCAGGGGTGAAATCTCTGCGATGCCCTGATAAGATGATGCATCGGATTCATCAATTCTGTTGAACCTGTTGTGCCACTCCGATGTCGGAGAGGAAATTCAACAGACCTACAAACTCTCGAAAGTAAGCGTTTCCCATGTCTGTGTTTCGTCCCCAAGTCGATCAACTGGCTGCGTATCTGCCTGGTGAACAGCCTCAGA
>JBGSVC010000489.1:0-2352 GCA_041753175.1 Planctomycetaceae bacterium | reverse complement strand
AGTTAGCTGTCGACAGTCTTCGTGTTGACCGTGAACGAGAGTTGCGGGAGAGTAGCTTTTGATCTCGATCTGCAGACGTCGACAGAGTTCTTCGATTTCAGAGAGAAACTCAATTTGTTTTCCAGCGGGCAAGAGTTTGTGTTGAAGATCTGTGAGTTCATGATTTTTTTCACGGAAGGACATCTTCAATTTCTCATGTCGATCCTGCAGGACTGGATAAGTCTGTTCGATGAAGTGGCAGTATTCGATTTTCTGGGCGTAGTAGTTGTGGTAGATGGAGATCGGTAAAAAAAAGACGATATAAATAGCGGCAAAAAACAGGCCGGTAATGATGGCAAAGAGCATATGGCAGATGGTTGCCAACTGGCGTTGCGACTTGAAGCGGAGGGCAAATTTTTCCCAGACGTTTTTCATTGTCGGACCTCGGCCTTTGAAAAGGGGAGGCTGCAGACAATTGAAAACGAGACGCAATCTGTTTCTGAACGCGTTTTCTTGTTGGATGAGATTAATTCAATTTGGGTGAAGTATTGGGTGTCTGTTAGGGACGTCATCAAATCGGCCACGACTCGACTTGATAGAGCATCGCCCTGGATGGTGATTTTGGCGGTTTGATTTTTGATATCCGGCAATTTCGAATTCGCTGGATTGCTGACTGGCTGTTGAGGCGGCCGGGATTTTTCAGGTGATGTTTGCTCTGACAGAGCCTGGGAGGCGTTGATGTCGAAGTTCAATGATGAAAGCTCGAGGTTGCCTGCAAAGGGAGATGTCACTTCGCCGAGGATATTCAGGTAAGACAGGAGAGGTCTTTGAATCTGTAATCGTTCGAAGTTGTCAATTTGGTTCGACAGGATTTTGACTTGGTGAGTGATTTTCTCACTGTTTTCGAGGAGATATTGCTCGGTCGTTGTTTCAGAATCCCAGGTAGCAGCCTGCATTTCGTATTTTTTGAGCAGAAGATACTGTTGCCACCAGAAGATGAGCACCAGACAGCCGACGCATCCCCAGACGCGTACCCATGCTCTCAGACAGCCGTTTAAGACGAGAAGTCTCACGGTTGAAGCAGGGATCAGGTTGACCGTTGGAATTTGCATAAACAGGATCACTATGAAAGAGAGCCGATCGAAAGACCGGTTGAAACGGCGTAGAGAGGATGGAGTGATCGAGGGATTGATTGCTCGGGATCAGAAAAAGACCAGGGAGTCAGAGGCGATTTGATGTTGATTTGCGCCCATGCAGACAAACCTGCCAAGGTTCCTCCTTCGCCTGTCATGATCAATGTCGGATCGAGAGGCTGTGTAAATTCAGCCTGAATATAACGTCTTGTCTTTTCGATTTGACTGACAAAGTCCTGCATGAGGTTTTCGACAATGAGGGCAATATCACGTGCCAGACCGAAGTCGTCGCGGGCGTGTTGGGAAGAAGAAGCAACTGGAGGCTGTTTTTGTGTTGATCCGATTAAGCCGTATGTACGAAGTAAATCGCGCGAAGTGGCGATGCTCACCTGAAAATGTTCAGAGACGGCTTTCAAGAATAAACCGTAGCGAGAGTTTTTCAGGACGCGCATGTAAACGGGCATCTGGTTGACGAAGAGAATCAACATCGCCTGACTTTGTCCCCAGTGGATGACCGCCTGCCCACAGCCAGGCGCGGGCTGATGGGGTGACGCGGCGAGAGCATTGGCGAGCGCAAAAGGCATAAGATGAATTTCCTGACAGGTGAGTCTTTGCTTTTCGAGATTGTTGAGCAAAGGATGAATTTCTGCCGTTGACGTGCGGTAGACCCAGTAGTTGGTTAAGCCTGAGTCTGCGCCGATGTTATTGACGTGTGATTCCCAGAAGACGAATTGATCGAGGTGTTGATAGTCGGATCGAGACGATAATTCTGTGCGGATCATTTCACGAAGATCGTGCTCTTGTGCGGATGGTAGAGCAAATGAGAGCAAACGTGATTCTTCTAAAGGCATCGACAAGGAGATCTCGTCCATCCCGATCTGTTCGACGGTTTTCATCCAGCGATAATCAAATTGAAAATTACTGAGGGTATCGGGAAGCGTTTGTTGAAAGTCGGCAAGTGTCATCTGTTCTGCCAATTCATAACAGGATTCCCAGTGAAAGCCTGCAGCGGTCCACTTGACATGACTGGTATAAATCGAGCCATGGGAAAGTTCCACTCCCAAAGCGGCTTTTCGATTTGGGTGGAGTTTTGGCGAAGGGGCGTGTGTGAGTTGTGGTGTCATGTCAGTCAATCTCATTGAGTCAATCTCATCGGATCTTCGAGAACGTAGTGAACAGTTTTTTAAGAACCTCAACAGGCTGATTTGGAGAACTCAGGAAGCATTTGTCAGATCAAGGA
>JBGSVC010000488.1:0-10016 GCA_041753175.1 Planctomycetaceae bacterium | reverse complement strand
GAACGTCACCAATCCCAATGGAGAATATGAACTTCGCCTTGAAATGGCCATTGTTCTGCAAGGTTAGTTAATTGATGTCTGACGGGATTGTTACGAACGTATTCCCACTTTTGATTGTATTGGATTGCAGTTCGAATGCGCGTATCCCAATGACCAGATTGTAGTCGCCAGGATTTATTTGATAGTCGAGTCGAGAGTTGAGATTTCCAGAATTTCATCCAGGATTCGAGGGTCGTTTCCTGCTTTCCGGGTGAGACGAAAAAATGCATGTGATCTGGCATCATGACATATTTGCCGACGCACCAGGCGGTAGCATTTGTCCAAACGTCAACAATTTTTTGTGGTACCGAATGTTCAGTTAGCCATGGGGTTCGGTCTTTGGTGCTCACAGTTACGAAGACAATTGGCGTTTCGTGGCCTGATATTCGAACACCATGATCGGGGCGTTTTCGATTTGGGAAGTGGTGTGGGTCGGTGGACACGGAATGATCTTTTGAAGGGATGTCGAACGTGGGCGTAGCAGCTCGGACGGAGCCTCGCCGTCTTGGGAAGGTTTAATTTCGGAATTTATGGGAATTGAAAAAATACAGCAATTCATATGACATCAGAATTGCGGGCGTTGAGAATCGATCTCGGGCGCAGCGGCTCACACGGAGGTTCGCCCTCCCGGGGAAAGAAAAGAAGAAGTATTTACCACGGAGACTCGGAGGGGGATGAGGGTGTAATGATGTTAGAACAAAAGAATTTACTTCTGGGTCGTTGGTTAGAAATGGGGGTGTGTTTGAGCGTTGCGGCTCGGACGGAGCCTCGCCCTCCCGGGCGGGATGTCGCTCATAATTACGGATTAGGCTTTGACGAGGTCGCGGAGGACTTTGTGGAGGATGCCGCCGTGGCGGTAGTAGAGGACTTCGACGGGGGTGTCGATGCGGCAGGTGGCGACGAAGTGGACTTCTGATCCATCGGTTTTGCGGGCGGTGACTTCGATGGCCTGCTGAGGTTTGAGGTTGTCGTCGAGGGCGATGTCGAAGGATTCGGTGCCGTCGAGACCGAGGAATTCAGCGTTTTCGCCGTCGCGGAATTGAAGTGGTAGGACGCCCATCCCGACCAGATTGCTGCGGTGAATGCGTTCGAAGGAGACAGCGATGACGGCTTTGATGCCGAGGAGGAAGGTTCCTTTGGCGGCCCAGTCGCGTGAGGAGCCTGTGCCGTATTCAGCGCCTGCGAGAACGACGAGAGGGACGTGGTGTTGCTGATATTTTTGGGAGGCGTCGTAGATCGACATGACTTCGCCAGTGGGGAGATATTTGGTGACGCCGCCTTCGGTGCCGGGAGCGAGGAGGTTTCGCAGACGGATATTGGCGAAGGTGCCTCGGGTCATGACGCGATCGTTACCACGACGAGAGCCGTAGCTGTTGAAGTCTGCGTAGGCGACTCCTGAATTTTGCAGGAAGAGTCCCGCGGGAGAATCCTTCTTGATGGCACCGGCGGGGCTGATGTGGTCGGTGGTGACGGAGTCGCCGAGGAGTGCGAGAACGGAGGCGCCGACGATGGAGCGGATGGCCTGTGGTTCGGCGGGCATATCCTGGAAGAAGGGAGGTTCCTGGACGTAGGTGCTGTCTGCGACCCAGGCGTAGAGGTCGCCTTCGGCTCCGGTGATTTTTTGCCATTCTGGTGGGCCGTCGGAGGCTTTGGCGTATTCGTTGCGGAACATATCGGGGTTGAGGGAGGCGGCCATCGTGTCCTGGATTTCTTTTTGCGTGGGCCAGATGTCTTTGAGGAAGACATCGTTACCGGCTTGATCCTGGCCGAGGGGCTGAGTGTGGAAATCGAAGTCGGTGGTGCCGGCGATGGCGTAGGCGACGACGAGCGGTGGGCTGGCCAGATAATTGGCTTTGATTTGCGGGTTGATGCGGCCTTCGAAGTTGCGGTTGCCGGAGAGGACAGCGGAGACGATCAGGTCGTTGTCGGCGACGACTTTGGAGACGGCATCGGGGAGTGGGCCACTGTTGCCGATGCAGGTCGTGCAGCCGTAGCCGACGAGGTCGAAACCGAGTTGGTCGAGGAATGGAGAGAGTCCGGATTTGTCGAGGTATTCGGTGACGACGCGGCTACCTGGGGCCAGAGAGGTTTTGACCCATGGTTTGCGGTTGAGTCCTTTTTCAGCGGCTTTTTTGGCGACAAGCCCTGCCCCGATCATGACGGAGGGGTTGCTGGTGTTGGTGCAACTGGTGATGGCAGCGATCACGACGGCTCCATCGGTGATGGTGGGATTTTT
This sequence comes from Planctomycetaceae bacterium, assembly GCA_041753175.1. Lineage (GTDB taxonomy): Bacteria > Planctomycetota > Planctomycetia > Planctomycetales > Planctomycetaceae > SXPC01. The sequence continues at coordinate 7,741 of JBGSVC010000488.1, read as the reverse complement.
GCCGTTGAGGGGGACTTCGACGGGTGTTTTAGGAGATTGGCGTTTGAAGACTTCGGTGAGGTCTGATTCCCATTGCGTTTTCATGTCGTCGAGGAGAATTCGATCCTGAGGACGTTTTGGTCCTGCCAGAGACGGTTTGACGGTGGAGAGGTCGAGTTCGAGTGAGCTGTTGAACTCTGGGTCGGGTGTGTTGTCGGTGCGGAAGAGTCCTTGAGCTTTGTAGTATTTTTCGACGAGGTCGACGGTTTCGTCGCTGCGACCAGTGCGCGACATGTAGCGGAGGGTTTCGTCGTCGACGGGGAAGAATCCGATGGTGGCACCGTATTCGGGGGCCATGTTGGCGATGGTGGCGCGGTCGGCCAGTGACATGGACGAGAGGCCGGTGCCGTAGAACTCGACGAATTTTCCGACGACTTTATGGGCGCGGAGCATTTGGGTGACGGTGAGGACGAGGTCGGTAGCGGTGGCGCCTTCGGGGAGTGAGCCGGTGAGTTTGAAGCCGACGACTTCGGGGAGGAGCATGTAGATAGGTTGTCCGAGCATGACGGCTTCGGCTTCGATGCCGCCGACGCCCCAGCCGACGACGCCCAGGCCGTTGATCATGGTGGTGTGGGAGTCTGTGCCGACGAGGCTATCGGGAAAGGCGACGCCGTCTTTGGTGAGGACGAGCGTGGCGAGGTATTCGAGGTTGACCTGGTGAACGATCCCTGTGGCAGGAGGAATGACACGGAAGTTTTTGAAGGCCTGTTGACCCCAACGGAGGAACTGGTAGCGTTCGATGTTGCGTTCAAATTCTTTATCGAGGTTGAGTTGAAGGGCGAATCTGCTGGCGAATTCGTCGACTTGAACCGAGTGGTCGATGACGAGATCACACGGGACGAGAGGATTGATTTTGGTGGGGTCGCCTCCCATGCGGACCATGGCTTCACGCAGGGCGGCGAGGTCGACGACGGCGGGAACGCCGGTGAAGTCTTGAAGGACGACGCGTCCGGGATTGAAGGGGATTTCGACGTTGGCGGCGGCTTTGGGGCTCCAAGCGGCGACGTTTTTGATGTCTTGCTCGGTGACGATGAAATTATCGAGTTTGCGGAGGACAGATTCGAGCAGGATGCGGATGGAAAATGGAAGGCGATCGAGTTTTGTCAGTCCAGCCTGTTCAACGGCGGCGAGGGGGTAGTAGTTGAAGGTGCCGGCTTTTGTTGACAGTGATGCCACGTTTCCAAAGGCGTTGGCCTGAGCCATGATGTCGTCTCTCGCTGTTAAATGGGGTGCGAATGTTGGTGGTATAGGTGATGCCAATGATGGTGTTCAGTCAACCGGGGTTGTGCGAAAACAACGGGGTTGAGAGAGTCGGTGATGCCAGGAAATCGAGTCAGGATGCGAATAGTCTGGTGGCAGCTTCAACGGTTAATCTGGTGAGACATCTTGTTATTTAAGATGTTTCGTCAGGAAAAATGATGATTGAATCTGGAGGTCAATGATATCAGCAAGAGAGGCTGAATTAAAGCGAATTCGTAGTTGAAACATGGGCGTCCTTGAGTTATCATCGAGGATTGATATGAGATTGGGCAGTTTTGAGAATTCCGTTACGTCAAAGGCATTATTATGCGATTGTTTATGTTCCTGACATCCGTTGTGGTCATGATTTGCTCTCAGAGCGCACAAATCTCACAGGGGGCGGAGGGGCGAGTGGCTCCGAATATCGTGCTGATTTTTATTGACGACATGGGCTGGAAAGATGCCGGATTTATGGGGTCGGATTTTTATCAGACTCCGCATATTAATCAGTTGGCCGAAGAGGGGATGGTGTTTACAAGTGCGTACGCGGCAGCGGGAAATTGTGCTCCGTCGCGGGCGTGTATGATTTCGGGGCAGTATACGCCGCGGCATCATGTGTATGCCGTGGGAAGCACTGACCGCGGGCCGAAGGAAGAAATGAAACTTGATCCGGTGCCGAATAAAACGGAGCTGGAGGCTGAGCAGGTGACGTTTGCAGAGGGTTTGAAGCTGAATGGTTATCGGACGGGGATGTTCGGGAAGTGGCATCTGGGTTATGAGTCGCCTCATGCGCCGGCTGATCAGGGATTTGATGTGGCGGATGCCCAGGGGGGATCGAGCAATAAGATTTTCGCGAATGACAACGATCCCAAACACATCTACTACATCACCAAGGGGGCATGCGACTTCATGTCTGAGTGTGTGAGCGACCACAAAGATCAACCGTTTTTCCTGTATGTCGCGCATCATGCGACGCATATGAGTATCCAGGCGCGCGAGGAGATGTATGCAAAAATGGAAAAGCAGCCCGCCGGAAAATATCAAGATAATGCCAAATACGGTGCGATGAATGCGCAGATGGATGATGGTGTCGGGTTGCTGCTGGAGAAGATTGATGAGCTGGGTCTGCGAGAGAATACTTTGGTGCTGTTTACTTCTGATAACGGTGCCCTACCCCAGTCGCCCCCCTACCCTCTGCGCGGTTATAAGGGGATGTATTATGAGGGTGGGATACGGGTGCCGATGATTGTGCGCTGGCCGGGGGTGGTCAAGCCGGGGAGTCGTTGTGATGTGCCTGTGATTAACGTCGATTTTTATCCGACGTTTCTGGAGGTTGCGGGTGGGAAAAAGCCAGAGGGTAAGATTCTGGATGGGACGAGTCTGGTTGCGTTACTGAAGGGGGATGAGATCACGGAACGGGCTATTTATTGGCATTTTCCGGGGTATCTGGATGGTCCGGATCCGGGGTCGCGTGATTCTATCTTTCGATCACGACCAGAGACAGCGATGCGCAAAGGGGATTGGAAGCTGTTGTTGTTTCATGAAGAGTGGATGTTGGAGGATCAACAACAAATCGAAAGCAGCTTGTCGAGCGTGGAGCTTTACAATCTCAAAGACGACATCTCGGAATCAAAGAATCTGCTGACAAGCGAGCCGGAGAAAGCGCGGGTGCTGCTCAAGGAAATGCTCGCTTGGCATGTGAAGACGAATGCGAAGTTGCCTACGCGGTTGGAAGAGGGTCAGAAAGTTAGTGGAAAACAGGGCAAGAAGAAGGGTAAGAAGATGGCCGATGATGAGAATGAGTGAGTGAAGAATGAGGGGTTGGCAGCCGGTTGAAAAGGATCATATTCAATTGGGTTAGATTGATGTCGATGAGGGGGGGAAAAGGGCTTAGGCGTTAGGGGAGAAGGCGGGTGTTGGGGGGTGGTTGCGGGTGTCGCGGCTCACACGGAGGTTCGCCCTCCCGGCGGAAGGAAGAGGAAGAGGGAGAGGAAGAGGGAGTGGGGATTAGGGCGTAGGGCTTAGGGCTTAGGGCTTAGGGCTTAGGGGAGAAGGCGGGTGTTGGGGGGTGGATGCGGGCGTAGCGGATCGGGCGGAGGTTCGCCCTCCCGGCGGAGGGAAGAGGAAGAGGGAAGAGGAGAGGAGAGAAGAAGGGGCATGTGATTGGTGCAGTGGGGACGAACTGGCTGCCTTTTGTGGGACGGGAAGGTGAGGTTTGCGGGGAGAGTCGCTGTCAACCGGACAGGGGTGCGGAAATTCAAATTCGACATGGAATTTGCAATTGTGGAATTGAGGGGATTTCGAGGGTCCATCCTGGAGAGAACTCGACGTATAATTACGGAGAGATGATCAACACGATGAACGACTTTCGAGTGAGGAACTCCGATGACACAGCAAACGCCAGCCGATGTTTGTCTTGAGGGCAATCGAGTCCCGTTAGCGATTTTGGGAGGGGTAAGGACTCCGTTTGTCAAAGCGTATGGTGGATTGAGCCGGGTGACGGCTGGTCAACTGGGTGTGCATGCGTTGCGCGAGTCGCTCAAGCAGGTGGGGCTGGAAGCCCGGCATGTGGACGAAGTGATCTTTGGGAATGTGAGTGGTCCTGCGGATTCGGCCAATATCAGCCGCGTGATTTCGTTGATGTCGGGGGTGCCGTTTGATCGTATTGCACATACGGTCAATCGAAACTGTTCCTCGGGGATGGAATCGTTGATTGGTGCGCGACAGGCGTTATTGGATCGAGATTCGAAGATCATAGTAGCGGGTGGAACGGAGTCGATGTCGAACATTCCGCTGTTGTGGAATCGATCGTCGACAGAATGGTTTTTAGGGATGGCACGACAGAAGTCGGCGTGGGATAAGTTGCGGCATTGGTTGAAGTTTCGTCCTGGATTTTTGACACCGGTGGCAGCAATCAAACTGGGGCTGACCGATCCGAGTTGTGGATTGAATATGGGAGAGACGGCTGAACTGGTGGCTCAGGATTTTAACATCACACGTCAGGCGCAGGATGAGTTTGCGCTGCAAAGTCATGAGCGGACATTGGCGGCACAGGGACGCGGTTTTTTTGCCGGAGAGATCGTCGCGATTCCTGGTTCGATGACCAAAGGGGAGTCGATCGTGCAGGATGTTGGTCCGAGGCCGGAGCAGTCACTGAATTCGCTGTCGAAGTTGAAGCCCTATTTTCGTCCTCAGGATGGAACGGTGACGGTGGGGAACAGTTGCCCGATCACGGATGGTGCGGTGTCGCTGGTGACGTGTTTGCCTGATGAGGCGAAACGACGTGGGATCAAGCCGCTGGGGTATGTGAAGGGTTATGCGATTGCGGGTTGCAATCCCTCGCGGATGGGGTTGGGTCCGGCGTATGCAATTGAAAAGCTTCTCAAGCAGACGGGGATGGCGTTGTCAGATTTTGATTTGTTTGAGATTAATGAGGCGTTTGCGGCTCAGGTGTTGGGGAGTTTGAAAGCGCTGAATTCGATGGAGTTTTGTAAAGCGACGTTTGGTCGGAGTGAGCCGGTAGGTGAGATTCCTCAGGAGAAGTTGAATGTCAATGGCGGGGCGATTGCGCTGGGGCATCCCGTGGGTGCGACGGGGAGTCGACTGGTACTGACGCTATTGCGGGCATTGAATGAATTGGCACTCGCGACGCCTGGGGTGAAACGAGGGATTGCGAGTTTGTGTATTGGTGGAGGACAGGGTTATGCGTTGTGGCTGGAAACGGCGGAATGAATGTGAGGAGGGCTTAGGGCTTAGGGCTTAGGGCTTAGGGCTTAGGGCTTAGGGTGGGAGGAAGAATTTATGGAGGATTTGGGGACTCTCTTGAAAGCTACGAATCATCGATGAATGTCGAGAGTGAAGAGTTGGACGAGGCGATTAAGAAGTATGACACGAAACGAGACGTTGTTTCCTAATGAAAGGTGCATCCATGAGTCAGCAACCCTATCAGCATTTGAATATCACGCGTGACGGGCAAGGCGTGTTGACGATAACGATTGATGTCAAAGGTCAGTCGCAGAATGTGTTCAGTGAAGACGTGGTAGAAGAAATGGCGTCGTTGCTCAGGACGCTGAGTAGTGATACGACAGCGAAGGTGATTGTGTTTCGATCGGGGAAGCCGGGGAGTTTTTTTGCGGGCGCGAATATTAAAGAGATTGAGGCGATCAAATCGGCAGCGGAAGCGGAAGAGAAATCGCGTGTCGGTCAGGAGTTGTTTGCTGCTGTCGAAAAGTTGCGGCAGCCGACGGTGGCGGTTATCGAAGGGATTTGTCTGGGGGGTGGCCTGGAGTTTGCGATGTCATGCGGTCATCGGATTGCGTGTGAGAATGGGAGTACGCGACTGGGCCTGCCGGAGGTTGAGTTAGGGATTTTGCCAGCGTGGGGAGGGACTGTGCGACTGCCGAGACTGGTAGGACTCGTGCCGGCTTTTCAGATCATGTTGCAGGGGAAAAAGTTGTCGGCGACGGAAGCCGAGAAGTTGGGGCTGGTGGATGTGAGTGAAACTGCGGAGGGTTTGGAGTCGCGCGTGAATGCGTTTGCCCAAGATTTGATAGGTCTGTCGGGTGGAACTGTTTCTCAATCGAAGAAGCGATCGCAGAGTTGGTCGGGGTGGTTTTTGAACGAGACGGCGATTGGCCGATCCATGGTATTTTCCCAGACAGCCAAGCGTGTGGCGAAGCAGTCGCGTGATTACCCGGCGGTGTTGGAAGTGCTCAATGCAGTGAAAGCGGGATATCAACAATCGCGGGAGGCGGGATTTGAAGCCGAGAGAAAGTCGCTGGGGAAGCTGTTATTTTCGAGGACTTGCCGGTCGTTGATCGGACTCTATTTTCAGCGTGAGCGGGCCAGAAGCGGGCAGGACTGGGTTCAGGGTGCGCCTACAAATATGGCGGTCACTCATCTTGCGGTGATTGGTGGTGGGGTGATGGGAGGTGGGATTGCACAACTGGCAGCGCAGCGCGGTTATCAGGTGACAGTGAAAGAGGCCAATGAGGAATTTGCACGCAAGACACGCGAGCAGATCGAAAAGACGCTGGCGGATCTGGTGCAGAAACGTCGTATGACCGAGAGTGATCGAACCGGATTACTGAAGTTGATCACGGTGAGCAGCGATTGGGATTGTGTGAAGACGGCAGACCTGGCGATTGAAGCGGTGCCTGAGAAACTGGAACTCAAGCGTGAGGTGTTTGGCGAACTCAGTCGGCGACTGCCTGCGACTGCGGTCTTGGCGTCGAACACGTCGGCATTGTCGATCGATGATTTTGCAGCGGCGGTGAGTGATCCGTCGCGATTAGCGGGGATGCATTTTTTCAATCCCGTTCACCGGATGCCATTAGTTGAGATTGTGAGGTCGGAAGGGACGTCTGTGGAGACGCTGGGGGTGTTGCTGGGTGTGACCAAACGCCTGGGAAAGGTGCCAGTGGTGGTCAAGAACAGTCCGGGATTTTTAGTCAACCGGGTATTGATGCCCTATCTGGATGAAGGAGTGAGATTGTTGTGTGAAGGGCATGTCTCTTCAGAAATTGATCGTGAGTTACGCAAATTCGGCATGCCGATGGGGCCGATTGAACTTCTGGACCAGATTGGTCTGGATGTGGGCTTGCATGTGGCGAAGACGATGGAGCCTTATTTTGGCGGCGAGTCGCCGACGGTGGGCGTGCTCACAAAATTGGTTCAGCTCAAGCGGTTGGGGAAGAAAACGGGTCGGGGATTTTACAGTTACGAAAAGGGAGATTATCCGATCCCGATTGATTTAACGGATGTGTTGATGGGGTTTGATGGACATGATGCGCATGCTCCCGGCGAGGAACATCATCTGGGTGCCAGTACGATGAGTGGTGGCGAGCTCGACAGCGAGATCACACAGCGGACGATTTTGGCGCTCGTTAACGAGACAGTGCGGTGTCTAGATGAGGGGATTGTAGAAGCAGCGTGGATGGCAGATTTGGCGATGGTGTTGGGGACGGGTTATGCTCCGTTTCGGGGTGGACCGTTGAAAACGGCAGATGACCTGGGCATCAAAAAGGTCGTACAGACGTTGAAAGAATTAAGTACGAAGGCAGGACCACGGTTCATGCCGGCCCAGGGGTTGATTGACAGAGAGCGTGGAGGGAAGGGATTTTATGTCTGATCGCGAGACGTTTGGATTGCATGGGAAAGCCAATATGCTTTTGATCTGATCATGTTGACGGGTGTGAGGGGTTGGCATAGTCGCCGGTCGTGATCAGTTGTGCCCTGCTAAAAGTGGCGAGGTTGTTAAAGTCGTATCGCCAGCAATTGACGATCAGGCCGGCGTCGGAGATGACGTCGGCTTTTTTTCTGGTGAACAGATGGGGAACTGGATCTCGGGGGCTGCAGCCTTCGTAGGCGTCGAGGATGGGAAAGAGGAGTTGGGGTGAGGAGATCTGGTAGATTTCGCCTCTGACCCAGGTTTGGCATCCCTCGGGACAGATGAGTCCGGGGT
>JBGSVC010000487.1:0-6243 GCA_041753175.1 Planctomycetaceae bacterium | reverse complement strand
TCCGGCATCGTTATGCTCCTGCCCACGCTCATCATGACAGACCTGCAAGCATGAGGTCTGCCCGATAATCATCATGGCCAAGGATCAGATCGATGCTCCACACTTCTCACTCGACAGCCCGCCCCCAGGTCTGGGTTTGTGATCGTGAATCCGAAGCCCCTGCTGTACTGAAAGCCGTCTTCGGCTCTGAATCGGCGGATGTCCTGAAAATTCAGAATGAATTTGATGTGCAGCGTCAGAATAACGCACCTGACGTCATCGTGGTCAATCTCGACCAGAAAAGCCCGATTCTCAGTGCCCTCAATGATCGGTTTCAACACGTCCCGCGGATTGACGTCGCTGTCCCCACTTCAGAATCGCAGATCATCACAGGACGTTTGGAACTCAACGGTATGTTCGACTATAAAGATTTGATCCGAAGAGTCGATCAGGCGCTGGGACAACCTGCAGCCGATACCGCGGCATAATCATGTTGAGTAAGCCCATCTGGTGCCGGTATGGATCTGAATTTCTCTATTGAAACTCGCAGTAAGTTCACTGCCCTTTGCTACCCGACGACCCAACGACTTCCTGAGCTTCTTCTGGTGTCAGGGGGATAAAGATGATTCCCTCGGGATTGTGACGAATCCAGTATTTCTCGTCTTCTTTGAGTGTATGCCATTCTCCATTGATACGCATGGCTGAAATCCGCTTGCCTGCCAGATCGCAGTTGAAAACTGCGCTTTTCGCCTGTTCCTCATTTTTATGAAGCATCGGAAAGATTTTCACTTTGAACCCGACATGCATTAATTCATCGATGCGCTTCAAAAATGTCTTCCAATCTGACATGCGGACATCATGCAGCGTCAATTCAAAGCGCGACTTCTCGGCAACATAGCTAGTCTGAGCGACTTCATAATTCTGCTGATAAACCGAGAGCGAAAAATCGGTTGGCAGAGACGGGAGCATCAAATCAGCCTGTAAAAACGCTCGTTTGACACGTGCGTCCGGGTCTTCGCAATACAATGTGATTAAGAACCGCACACTCGTTTCACTCATCGCGTTTTAATCCCCAGCTTGGAAAGATTGCCAATTGATATCTCTGCCAGCAACATTGCACCTATCGTTGTTTTTGTTGTGTAACACTTGAGTGTTAAATTTTGTCGATAATGTCTTGAAGATTTGCTGACCTCAGCCCCCTGCTTGAAAGTCAGTTCCAAATTTCTGGATTGTCACACGTCCGAATTCTCCAACCTGCTGATAAGTTTCCGCAGAACTACAGTTGCATCGCCCCCCCTGAAATCGCGACAATAAAGGGGTATTAGCGTCCTGTCATTGGCTTACTGCACTCGAACCGACGGAGCATGTTGGCTTCTGACACTTACTATGTGAACACTTACAATGTGAGAAGCCTGATCTCGACAGATGCCCTTATGTAACACATCTATGATCCCTGTCACTGCAACGGAATTTTTTCATCATGCTTGTTCGAGAGATCTTGCCCTCGCTTTTATTCGGAGGTTCTCTTGTGGCGCTGGGGATCTATCTGTTGCAACACCATCGCCGGGACTCCAGACGCTGGCTTACCCAGGCATCTGAGGAATCCGACCGCGTTGAAAAAGCCATTCAAGGTCGGCGATACATTCGCAGGATGCAGGTTTCTGCGTTGCTGGTGTTTGTGGGGGCTTTGATCCCGCTGACAGACTGGGCACTGGCAATTCTAAAAAGGCCCCTGATCGCCACGTTGCTCGTCTTACTCATTTTAGGCGTTGTCTTGTGGATTGCGCTGCTGGCTTTAAGTGATCTGTTCGACGCCAATCTTTCCAAGGCGCGCAGCCAGGCAAAACTCAAGCAACTCAAACGCCATCAAGAAGAACTCGTCGACGAGCTTCAGCGCTACCACGATCGCAAACTGCCGGAGACAGACAGGTAGGCGTTATCAAAAACGGCTTTTTGATGTCAAAATTCTCTTCAGAAACGATTACTGCAATCCGAGCACCTTCTGAATCTTGGGCCAGACCATTGTCCGGGTTTGTTCATAGGCTTTGAAATCGGCTTCTTCACTCGTGCGGGAGTATTGCGCCAGATGACGTGATTCCTGCTGCAACAATTCCAGAATCGCAACCATTTCAACTGTAAATGCCTGATCATCAGCCGAACTAAGTTTCCCATTGAGTGCCACCAGACGCGTTTTGACTGTCTCCAGGACTTTATCAAACGATTCCATCAACGCCTGAACCTTTTCCGGCGAATAGGACTTGTTCCCATAACAATCGGCTATCGCTCCAATAGAAATGTAAGTGGAGTAGAGTTGAGCCCCTGCCAAACTGCCTAACGCATTGAGCAATTCTGTTTCTGCAGTCGCAGGATTTACCGTTCCCGACCCAAAGGCAGGATCGGCTTGTGCCACAACATGGCGTGGTTCAAACAGTGACGTGATTCTGCCTCCTGAGACCCACGTTCCCAGAAACGTACTGATGACCAATAAACTGACCACGCTCCATCGAGATCCAGACAATCGTGACATCGCATCTCTCACATTAGAAGGACACACAAACTCTTTGCTAACTATCGGTGATTGTGCTGAGTTTTGCCATTTATGCCTAGACGAATTCGCAGGCCCTCAGATTATTGACCCGACCCAGAAAGGGAGAACGCTTCGTCGTCACGTTACAAAAAAAGCCTCGACCCAAAAGGCCGAGGCTTTTTTAGAAATAAACGAAAAGCGATCTGTTATTCGTCTGGCTTCACATCCATCAGACTTCCACCCTTGGATTCGGGATTGGACATGGGGTCCATTCCGGGACGAGGATGAGAAGTCAGAATATCCAACCGGGCGGCCAGCATCCGTTCTTTCTCGGCCTGCAATTCTTGAAGAGCCTCAGGCTTGATGCGAACGTCGGCATTCTGGTGTTGCCAAAATCCGGTACCAGCAGGAATCAGGTGACCGAGAATGACATTCTCTTTCAAGCCCACAAGACCATCGCTCTTGCCTGCAATCGCGGCTTCAGTCAAGACTTTCGTTGTCTCCTGGAAGGAAGCTGCCGAGATAAAGCTTTCAGACTGCACAGCGGCTTTCGTAATTCCCAGTAACTGCGTGCTTGCCGTCGCTGGACGAGGTTTGCCGTGCTTGGCCGGCTTGCCGCCTGCTCCTTCAACCTGAGAGTTCACTTCTTCAATCGTCACGAGGTCAACGACATCGCCCAGATCAAATTCGGTATCCCCGACTTCGGTGATACGGCCGCATTCCTTGAGTTTGTCGTTGACGCGTTTGAAGTCCTGTTTGTCGATCACGCTCCCAGGCAGCAGATCGGTATCGCCGACATCATCGACACGCACTTTTCGCAACATCTGAGAGACCACGATTTCGATGTGTTTATCGTCAATTTCGACGCGCTGAGCACGGTAGACATTTTGGATCTCATGCATCAAATACTGAGACACCGCTTCTTCCCCGGAGACTCGCAGAATATCGTGCGGCACAAGGGGACCACGTACGAGGGCATCCCCGGCTTTGACAATATCACCCGAGTGAACGTTGAGCTGTTTACCGTTGGGAATGACATGTTCCACTTCAGTTCCATCGCCGCCGCGGACCACGATGATACGCTTGCCACGTTTTTTCTCGGCCAGCAGTTCGACATCACCATCGATCTCAGCAACCACAGCCGGATCTTTTGGCTTACGAGCTTCGAAGAGTTCTGTAACGCGTGGCAAACCTCCCGTAATATCCTGCGTTCCCCCGGCATCCCGTGGGTTCTTGGCCAGAATAGCACCGGCTGCCACCTGCACGCCATCTTCGACTTCGATACTGGCACGTTCGGGGAGATAGTAGAAGTCGAGAATTTTACCCTGACCATCTTCGATGATCATCTGAGGATGCAAATCCCCTTTATGCTCGATGACAGTAATCCGGATGTGTCCGGAAGGATCCATCTCTTTGCGAATCGATCGACCTTCCACAAGATCTTCGTAACGCACAGTTCCACCGACTTCCGAGAGAATCGGAACGGCGTGGGGATCCCACTGACAGAGGACAGTATTGGGCTCGATCTGATCACCATCGTTGACCATCAGCACGGCACCGTTAGGAATCCGATACGATTCGATTTCGCGACTCTTGGAGTCGACGAGCACGATCTCTCCGTTTCGCGTCAACACCACGTTATGACCATCCTGATTCATAACACTGCGGATCCGGGCGAATCGAACTTTACCGGCTTTCCGAGCTTTGATTTCACTCTCTTCGACTTCACGCGATGCCGTTCCACCGATGTGGAAGGTACGCATTGTCAATTGAGTTCCTGGTTCTCCAATCGACTGAGCCGCGATGATTCCGGTCGCCAGACCTTCTTCCACCAGAGACCCGGTCGATAGATCCATGCCGTAACAAAGTCGGCACATTCCGAGTTCGGCTTCGCAAGTCATGGGGCTGCGAACCTGAATTTTCTCAAGGCCCATTTCTTCGATTTTGCGTGCTTTCTCAACGGTGATCAATTCATCTTCCCGGACGATCACTTCATCAGTGATCGGGTTGACAATATTGGTACGGCTGACACGACCGCGGATCGCATCGGCCAGCGAGACTTCGACATTTTCACCGCGATAGACAACACCTTTGGTAATCCCTTTGGTGGTTTCGCAGTTGTAGGTCGTGATCACGACATTCTGGCAAATATCGGCCAGCTTTCGCGTCAGATAACCAGAGTCGGCCGTTTTCAAAGCCGTATCGGCCAGTCCTTTGCGAGCACCGTGAGTCGAGGAGAAATATTCAAGCACCGACAGACCTTCTCGGAAGTTGGCCTTAATCGGGTTTTCGATAATTTCGCCCGATGGTTTAGCCATCAAACCACGCATCCCGGCGAGCTGACGAATCTGTTCCTGGCCCCCCCGGGCACCCGAGTCGGCCATCAGGAAGATTGGGTTGACGTATGCCCCATTATCCCGCACATCCGACTGAAACTCGGCCATCATCGCCTTTTTGATTTTGTCGTTGGCCTGAGTCCACGTATCCAGAACTTTGTTATAGCGCTCGGAATTTGTAATCAGACCTTTCTCATACAGCTTCTGCTGTTTGAGGACAGATGCTTCTGCGTCAGCAATGACTTTCTCTTTATTAGGAGCAGCAATCAGGTCGCTGGTCGCAAACGACAAACCACTGCGTGTCGACTGGACAAATCCATTTTCCTTCATCTTGTCGAGCAGTTCGATGGTTTTCAGCCGCCCCAGTTCCAGATAACAATCTGAAATCACGTTCGCCAAATCGCGAGATTTCATCGTAATGTTATAGAAAGACATTCTAGGGTCGAGGAAATCGTTGAAGAAGATTCGACCGACGGACGTTTCAACCAGCCCACCCGGACGATAGGTTTCTGCCCCTTCCCCTTTGACGCGTTTATCTTTAGACAAACGCAGTTTGACGGTTGTGTGACGCTCAACTTTACCCAGTTCGTGGGCCAGATAAACTTCGTTGATGTTCGCAAAGACCATCCCCTCGCCCCGACGCCCTGTCTTTTTCAGCGTCGCATAGTAACTACCCATCACGATGTCTTGCGACGGCGTAATAATTGGCAAACCGTTGGCAGGGCTGAAAATGTTGTTGGTCGACATCATCAGCGTGGTCGCTTCCACTTGCGCTTCAATTGAGAGCGGCAAGTGAACGGCCATTTGATCGCCGTCGAAGTCGGCGTTGAACCCTTTACAGACCAGCGGGTGGACACGGATTGCGTTTCCTTCAACCAGCACCGGCTCAAAGGCCTGAATCCCCATGCGGTGCAGTGTCGGAGCACGATTCAACAGCACTGGATGATTCTTGATGACTTCGTCCAGGATATCCCACACGTCGTCTTCTTTGCGCTCCAGCATCCGCTTGGCACTCTTGATCGTGTCCGCATGTCCCAGTTCTTTAAGACGACGGATCACGAACGGTTGAAACAGTTCCAGCGCAATTTTCTTGGGCAATCCACACTGGTTGAGTTTCAAGTCAGGTCCAACCACGATCACCGATCGGGCGGAGTAGTCAACCCGTTTCCCCAACAGGTTTTCACGGAAACGACCCTGTTTTCCTTTGATCATATCGGTCAAGGATTTGAGCGGACGGTTCGATGACCCCAGCACGGGGCGTTTACAACGGTTGTTGTCAAACAGTGCATCGACAGACTGCTGTAACATCCGTTTTTCATTGCGGACAATGACTTCCGGAGCATTCAAATCGACCAGCTTTTTCACGCGGTTATTTCGATTGATAATCCGGCGATACAAATC
>JBGSVC010000486.1:0-2285 GCA_041753175.1 Planctomycetaceae bacterium | reverse complement strand
GAAAAAGGCGCTGGCTAAAAAGCTTCTACCCCTAACATTTGCGTTAGCTAATTTTGATTTCGACCAGGCGAATATCATTATCGATGATATTGTTGCCAGTGCGCCGGGTGAAATAGAGCTTCGGTTGCAGAAGACCTATTTACAGTTTGTCGCTGGCGACTTCGACGGGGCGCTTGCTGGCCTCAGGGCGTTAATGGGAGAGCCTGGGTGTGATGAGGATCCGAGGGTTTTGAATCAGGTCGGACTGGCAGAGCTGGCTATCGGTAAGAATGAGGATGCGGCACGACATCTTAAGTCAGCCTACGATCAATTAACAGATCGTTCTGATGAGCCGCACCGAGTGATAAATGACTATGCTTGGTCCCTTATTCTTCAGTCTCGATTTGAAGATGCGCTATTAATAATTGATCGCGCACTTGATACAGATCCATCACCTGTCACAGCTCTGCTGAATAAGTCATATGTGTTGCGTGAGCTGGGCAGGGATGGCGATGCGAAAGCAATCGAGGTGAGATTGCTGCAGCTAGCGCCGCTGGATAGACGTGTTTTTAGTAACTTGGTTTTACCGGGATTGATATCATAGTTCGAATTTGGTTGTCTTTTATGATTGGCTTCGGTCCGAAAGACGTTTCCTCATTACGATCTGCCATGTCGTTTGTTCTCGGTTTACTAGTTCCGGGAGTATTTCTGTATTATTCCGTTTCTACCGCAGTAGCGGAAGTAAATGTCACCTACCATCTGGATGAGATTACCAGCACCCCCCCCGGCGAATTTCAGGCGAGAGTTCTGCTTACGGGTTCCGATTCCGGTGACCTAGGCGAACCAAAGGTCCAGCCCAACGCCTATTTCACGACGACCTTTGTAGCAAAGGATACAAGTCGAGCTGCAATTAAGTCTAAACAGAATGACCAAGTCATTTATTCTTACATATTCAGGGGACGCGGAGATCTCTCCCCCGGACTGTATAAACTTCCTGAAGTGTTGCTCCGTGTGGGACATAAGGAGAGTGCCATTTCTTGGCCCCAAGTACGTATCTCGCAGGAGCCCGCAAAAGGGATCTTGCCGTTTGGGCTGGAACAGGAGGTGAGCACAACCACTCCCTATGTGGGAGAGCAGATAGTTTATTCGGTGCGAGTGACTTCGCCTCCCAATAGCAAGAAGAACGATCTGAATGTTATTGAGCTTAGCGAAATGTGGAGTGAGGAGTTCGGAAATGCAACTATGCAACGAACCCAAGTGGGCGATATCGCCGTGCTCGTTGGTGAGCGAAGGCGTGCAGTTTTTGCCTTGCGGCCCGGCGAGTTTAGAATTCCAGCTCGGAGTGTATCTTTAGAGCTTGTGGTGCCTGTGGATTCAGTTTCTCCAGTTCCGCAGATGGGACCGCGTGGCACAAATGTCGATCTGGCGTTTGACCCCGCGAGCGTATTGGCACGAGCAAAGGATGCTCCGGGCAAAGTTGTAGACGCCGTTCGAAGGATGAGCACAGGCGGCTTTCCCATAAACGTAAAGCCACTTCCTCCGAAGCCCATTGGGGCTCAGGGATATATGCCCGTGGGGGAGTTTAGATTCAGTTTTACTGCGGATAGCTCGCATACTGTTGCCGGAGAAAACGTTGTTGCAGTCTTGGAGCTGGAGGGCGATGGAAATCTGCGGCCGTTAGAGCTGATGCCGCCTCGCTCTAACTCAGGATTTGAGATTTTTATTGGCGAGCCAAAGCTTGTCGTGAGCGAGAGGCAGGGACGTCTGATTCACAAAAAGTCCTATGAGATAGTCCTTGTTCCTAAATCGGTGGGAGATGTGGAGCTACCAGTTTTTGAGATTCATACATTTAACCCGCGTAGTGGAACGTTTGAGAGACACGCAAATGAAGTATCAGCGATGCATATCTCTTCTCTTTCACGGGCGGGGAACTTGCCAGCACTCCGCGAATCGGCGTTGTCTGCGCAACGGACTTCATTTCACAGCTTCGGACCGCTATCTGGGGCCGTCATCTTTGTCATTCTGATGACTCCACCGGGGTTACTGCTATTAATTGCCGTTTATCCGCTCCTCTCCTCTGCGTCACAACCGAGAAAGTTGCGTCTTCTTGCTCTACCACGCGCGCGGGAGATGCTTAAGGGAAAGGAGCACGATCCTGCCCTGTTCTCTCAGGCTCTGGCGACATATGCGCTGGCCTGGGTCGGAAGTGATAAGGTTTTGGCGCTTACCCACCAGGAGTCAATCGATAGGCTCAGACCTCATTGTCCGGTCACGGACAAGACTATCGACGATTTGGCGGCATTCTT
>JBGSVC010000485.1:0-9488 GCA_041753175.1 Planctomycetaceae bacterium | reverse complement strand
GCCGCTGCCGCTGAGGCATTTTTGAGTTGGAAAAGCTGAATCATCGAATTCTCATCCATCGGTTGATCTAGCTGATCGATCAATTCCAAAACGGATTCAAGTTCGACAGATGGGGAGATAATAATGACCGAATTCGGTTGCACCACGGCGACCACATTCACACGCGACTGATTTCGGCTCGTACGTTGATCAATCGACTGCACGGAGGCATACACACTGTTGAGCAGTTCGGTTAATGCTTCACTGTTGACGTTTTGGAGATGACGAAGATGTATCTCGGGAGTCGTTCCGGCTGACATCCCCTCAATCGTCTTGACGATCTCCATGACGGCGTTGAGATCTTGTTCATTTCCTTCCAGGATCAAAACACCCAGGTCTTGCAATGACTCGACTTTGACATTGCCGCGAATGCGGTTCAGCACGCTGTTGAGATCTTCTGTTGTCGCAGGCGGTGGATTTTGACCTGGGACAACCTGCTCCTGATTTCCAAACGGCTGTCCGGCTTCCCCCTGGGTCTGTCCGGGTTGAGCCATCGCCAGTTGACCTCGACGAGGATCTTTCAACAACTCTCCGACAATAATGGGCAATTCCGTCGAGAGCTTTTCCATCTCGGGAGCGACGGTCACAACGCGCTGGGCCACTGCGGGCCTTGCTGGTGTGTCCAAAGCCTTGCACAGTTTGATCAATTCCGCTTTTGACTGCTGGTCTCCATCAATGACAAGTTGATTGGTCTCGGTATTGAGCGCGACTTCAAACCAGGCTTGACCCCGGTGAAAGGCCATTTCTCCTTCGACTCGAAACGATGGCAGGCCACCAATTCCAACATCAATGAGTTCTGCATGCGGGCCGTAGGCGGTGTAGATTTCCTTGGCCACATCAATGGCAGGACGTGTCGTTAAAGAAATATTCAGATAGGAAGTTCGTGACGGAGCACCCGGGGGTTGAAGCACGGGAGTCTGCACTGCCGTTTGCATCGTTTGTGTTTCAAACAGCGGACTGACGACTTCAGTTTGTGTTTGGGCAACTGGTTGAACCGAGCCAGGAAATGCCACATCGACTTGTGCCGGCGTCGGTGTTCGTTGTACTTCCGGACGAGTATACTCGGAGCGAAATGTATCATCTTTGAGAACGATCAGATAATCGCCTCGGTCTACAATTCGAAAATTCTGCGGCTGCAATTCCTCGTTAAGAATCCGCAGGATTTGAGGAGCGGTGTAGGTTTTCCAATCGGTTCGACTATATCGGCCAGTCGGCACATCCGGCATGACGACCTGTTTGCCGGTCTTTTTCCCCAGGTCTTCGACGACTGTCTTCCAGGAGGCAGAGACATAGTTGAGTCGGAGTTCAGGATCAATAACCGTTTCGGGGGATGGTGTGGAGGGAGTCGAAGGCGCAGCGGTCCCTGAGACCACTGCCCTCTCTTCAGCACGTTTTGAAAGTTGACTGGCAACAGTCGGAGGTGCTTTCCCCAGAACAAGCGCCAATGGAGACCAGCCTGCCAGTTGTGCGACCGTTAATCCCGCCAATGCATACGTAGCGACACGACGTGCCATGATCAAAGACCTTCTATCGTCTTGCTTGGTGGGGACATCACCAGGGAGGAAAAAGACTGTATTGAAACTCGGTGAGAGCAAATCCAACTATTGGAAACGATCTTCATCCATTTCAGGATGTCAGCGAATCGTGTTGTTCAGCAAGCGACATCACGAGGCTTTGGATTCGCCTTCTATGTGTCGATTGCTGCGAAAATGACAGCGCACGATCGTTACCATCGTTATTATCGGCATATCTTAACAGCAAGTTGAGGCAGATCTGAAATAGCCGAAATCGCTAAAGCTAAAAACTACAAAGGCTTGCGCTCGGAAATGGTTTTCCCTAGCTCCAGCTCATACTTTTTCTCACCAGATTCCAGTCGCACACTGGTGGCACTGATCGTCTGGATTCTCCCTTGAAAGCCCGAAGCATCGACGTCATCCCCTTCTCCCAACAACAATCGTTTCTGTGTCCGACTATCCAGAAACCAGGCTTTCTTCTCACCGTTGACTTCGAAACTGCTGAACAACGTCAGTGTCGTTTCCTTGTTATGCGTCACAGAAATTGACAGGGGCTGCTGATCGGATAAAACAGGGACCCCTGCATCACTGACTTGAACGGTCACTTGATATGTCTGATTTTCCTGCTCAGCCGTCGGGCTCCATCGCAATTCTCCGCTGGCAGAATCGACCGTCATGCCACTGGGGATATTTCCGGTCAAAGAATATTTCAATTGCTCGATGGGCGTCTGGGCATCCTGGGCAGAAAGTTTTATAGACCATGCCTGACCGGAATAGGCGACGCTTGTGGGCAACGCGTCCAATGTGGGCGGTGTATTGGGTTTTCGCAGCAAAATTACCACTTTTTTACTGGCTTTCTCACCCGTCAAACTTGCCAGAGCACGGAATTCGAGTGAGATATCTCGTTCGTCAGCGTCTGCCGCGGGGCTCCAGCGCAGCGTCCCTGAATTACTATTGAGTTGCATGCCATCAGGCAATGCGCCTTCAACTTCATATGTGATGCTTCCTGCTTCAGGCGAAAAACCTGTTGTCTTTAAAGTCGTATCAAGAGCCGTACCCCGGATAACGTTGATTGTCGAAGCCACTTCAATCTGTGGATTCAGTCGCACCACGGGTAGCGGCAAGGTAAACGGGCTTGATTTCACCATCGTCAGCCATGTTTGACCTAACTGGTCTGGATCAGCCGAGCCATCCACCAGTTGAATCCGCGTGCCTCGTTGCAGCGTGCGTGATTGACGTCGTTCGCCTAATGACTCGAAAATCCACAATGATCCTTCATCAGCGACTTCCTGTAAGCGAAAATGATCGCCGGCAATGCGAAACTCGAACGGCAAATCATCCGGTCTGATCGTCGGCGGCTCAACTCGACAAAACAATTGATCTTGAGCCAAGCGGTCTTGGATTCGCCATTGCGCATAGGGGAGCGGTCGGCGCTTGGCTCCTTCCACGGCCATCGCTTCGGCTGTCAGCGTGATTTTCATCATGGTTCCGGGTTGTTTTGAGGCGGCTTTCATGTCGATCCGCTCAATCCGATGAAATAACTCTGCACCATCATACATGCTCGCAAATCTCGCCAGACCGGTCACATCAGCTTCTCCCTCCACAATGACTTTGACTGCCGTTGCGGTCTTGTCGGCAATAATCTTGTTATTGCCAGGTGTGACCGTCACATTTTTCCAGCCACTATAATCTGCCAGATCTGTCAGCCAGGATTGGTATAAACGCTGTGCCACGAGGGCGTCAAAGACGAGTCCCTCTTCACGCCATTCGGCTAACTGTCCGATTGATTTGAGTAACTGACGTTCTTTGAGCTCCAGGGCTTCCAACTCATTTTGTTTGGACGTGATTTGTTTCTGGCGATCCTCAAACGGTTTAAATAACCACGAGCCGACGGCACCCCGTCCAAAATAGACGACGACAATAACCGCCAAACCAATCGCTAATATTTTCTCGTTCTGCTTCATATGAGGTGTCGATCTGTTACTAATCGTGCGTTCGTCTATTCTTGATGTCTTGTTGATCGCTTTGTGCGTTATGCTGTCGCTGGAGAAAAATCCGCTCGTTGTTTCACTGATTTTCTAACCTGAGAACAACAACGACAACTTCAATGGTGCTCTAACCGGTTTGTCTTTGTGGTCCGATCTTTTGATCGAAGGTGGTTTGCACTGGATTTTTGACGGATGGTTTTTTCAAAGCCGGTTCCGCTGCCGGGATGTCGAATTCCAGGCTAAACTTTACCGGATAAGCTGGATCATCTTTCGACTCTTCATCAATCGGAGTCGGCTTGACTCTTAATCCACGTGACGTCAATTGTTCGTTAAACCCTTCGACATCTACCCTGCGCTTGGCATATCCCGAACCTGTCACCCGTCCTCGATACTGTCCAGAGAGCGGGATAACAGAGTATGTCGAAAGATACAATCGATCGGTTCCGGGCAGTGTTGTCAGTAATTCTTCGAACAGCTTCGTCATCTCGACTTGTTGATTGAGATGTTCATTGATTTTCCCGGCTGCTTCTCCAACTTCACTTCGTGCCTTGAGAAACATGTTACTTTCACTGATTGCAGTTTCGAGGCTGGCGATTTCATCATTGAGTTCTGCCAATCGCGCGTTCCACATCCACATGCCCACGCCCGCTATCAGCAATACCAACAGTCCAGAGACTAGTCCATAAAGCAACCGATGATCTTTCTTCACCGGCGGCTGACGCGGCGAAAGAAAGTCAATCTGTGGAAAAGGATGAGCCCCGCTGCGACTGGCTGCGACGGTTGATAACTGGCCTGTCATCGTTAACTCAGAAATCGTTCGGTTCTGGTCTTCCTGTTTGAGCAGGCTGATCGCAATCACTTCTGGTTCAACACGAATGACATCTGCATCCAACTCTTTTTGCAGTTCCAATACCACAGTAGGGAGGTTGGTCCAGACAAAAATATCAGGAGTCTCTTCAAGAGTGCTTCCCGGGTTGAGCATGATCAGGCGACGTGCATCCCCGGCCAGTTCTGCGGTGTGAATCGGCTCCTGGCTGTTACGACGCCGACTATTGGCCAGCACAAGGTCTCCCTCATGCAGCAATAGGGATTCGATGCGATGGGCATTGGCCCAGATTAAAATCGAGACGCCGTTGCGTGAACTCGATTTGGCTTTGTTGACCAAAGTCGCCACACTTGAAAGCAGCGTCGTTGCCGGAAAGACATGCTTGACGGTAGCCTGACACAGAGCCGCGACTACTTTGATTTGCGCGAGCATATCCCCGGCTACACTTGTGCCGATGACGTGTAGAAAACTTTCTCCGGATCTGGTCGACTGTGTGGGCAGATAATCAACCACCATCTGCTCGGCAGATGCGGCCAACTGTGAAGCCATCTGGAATTGCACCATCGTCGGCAACTCGGTATCCGGGACGGGGGGGAGTTCGAGTCGACGCAGCGTCATGCGGTCTCGAGGCAGGATGATGGTCCACTCGTTCGATGAGATCTGTTTTAAGGACAATTCACGCGCCAGCCATTCTCCCAGTTCGCGAGCCCGTCGGAAATCACTGAGTTCTTCGGGGGCAACAAATGCATGTTCGACCATCCCGAGGATTCGTTCTCCCTCGCGCGAAATTTCCAGGCACGAGAGCCTTGGAAAATCCCAGTCGATGATCAGTTCAGTCATTGCCATCCCCCCGAATCGAGTCGTTATTTTCGATCCGTTACTGCCCCACAATTTGTTCGATAGATATTCAACACGCGATCTCGTCTTGAAGCCGCTTTGTTTGCAGACTCGTTAGACATCTCCTGACAATACGATTCGAAGAAAACGCTTGTAGGGATCGTAACGATTGATTTCGGTCTCATCTACCCGCATCACCCTATTCGACAGGATTTGAGATCGGTTTTAAGATCAACGGATCAAACGCGCGGCCTTGGACCGACAGATCACGCATCCACAGTAAAACGGGTGTCTCCCCAGAGGCATCGATGACGGCATCCACCCTCACTGATTGATCACTCGTCTCTGAATAGCCCACGCTTTGCATGCGAAAAGTGCTGGACGATGTTGTCAAAAACTGATCCAGTTTTCTGAGTTGTTCAATCGTCGCTGTCCCGTTGGCCACCAGTTCGCCGGTGGTTATCCACTGTCCCTGATTGGTGACGATCGTATCCGCGATCAGGTCTGTCATTTCGGGCAGTCCCATTAACACCTCACGAGCTGCATAATTGATATCAATCCGACCAGGTATTTTTGGTTCTGGTGAGATGGATGCTGCTTCTTCAATGAGTGCCACTTGATCCAGATCTGATGAGACCATGGGACTGGCCAAGGTCATTTGTACTTGATCGACGTTAAATTTTACCTGTGAATCAAACAATTCGAAGATGGTTGTGATCTCAAATTGAGGCTGCTGACTTAAATCAACACCATTAGAAGTTGTTGCGCTGCCTCCACCGCTTCCACCAGACATTGAAGATCCCCCCGAGGAACCACCCTGACCGCTTCCCCCACCCCCATTCGAAGTGACCGTATTGACTCCACTCGATGAACCATTCCCAGCCGTGACTGTGTTGACCCCGCTACTACTGGAACCACCCGTGGTTGTCGAAACTCCTCCCGAGGATCCACTGCCGCTGCTAGTGCCAGTTCCACCACCGCCGGTTGAACCTCCCCCAGTCGATCCTCCCCCTGAACCACGTCCTCCTGAACCTGACTGTCCGGACCCTCCGCCTCCAGTATTCCCTCCACCTCCGCTGGAGTTGCTGCCACCATTTGAGGAACTCCCCGAACCACTTGATCCAGAACCTGCAGATCCTGTGCTGCCCGATGTCTCGCTGGTGGTCGAGACGGGGCCATAAATCCGGTACGCCACAATATACTCAGCGACATCTTCGGTCACTTCTTCGACTAATGCTTCATACAACGTCGCGACACTGGTCTGATTCAAATCGATCTTGGCTGTCAAATCTTCCCTCAAATTCGACTCGGCACTCCATAACGTCAGATAATAATCCCAACCGTAGTTGAGCATTCCATCTGCATTATCTGTCGGCCACCTCAAATCACCATCGTTCTCGTTGGCATCGAGCGTGTCGTTGTGATTGGCGTCTTCCCCATAGAGGATTTCAAGCGTCACGCCGGGAATATTGAGTAAATCATCGAGGCTTGTGATGGGAGCGTTCTTGAGAAAATATCCTTCTTCATCGGTTTCACTTCCGAAATCACGAGAGGTCGAATCAGAATCCAGATAGTCCAGCACCATATCTGCCAGCGTTTCTGTCATGTTGGGAATCGCCATGAGAATGTCGCGTTGCTCTTCTTCTGTCAGTTCAGTTTCGACCAACGCATTGAGATTGATTTTTCCCCCCTCACGTTGCAAACCATACCTTGCAGGAAAACCCAGAATCGGATCGGGAGGGACAACCACAGACCACATCCCGGCAGGACCACTTCCATCGGCATTATTGACCCACTGCTCAGCGAAAAGCTCGGGGTCGTCGTAGGTCAGCGACTTATCAAAGAGTGGATCTGACAAGAGTGCCAGCGTGTAATCTACTCCTGATTTGGCCCACTGGCGAGCTTGCGATTCACGCACGGCCAGACTCGCGGCTTCACGTTCCAACGTCATCTGATCTGCAAAGCGATAGCAGATCAGTGTGACAAATGTAATCACAGCCAACACCACAATGAGCACGATCCCTTTTCGGGGCCGAATGTCGTCACTTAAAGAATTCCGCATCATCCTGCCTCCAGTTCGCTCACCGTGGTTTCAGCAGACGACTCCACGAAACGCGAAGTCTCGATCGCAAAAATTCTTGTTAACACCAATGTCTTATTTGCACTTTGCACTGTGACATCCGGGTCAGGAATCTCCAGAGTCAACGTCATCTGGATACATTTGGGATATGCCAGCATCACGGTCGAATCCCAGTCTTCATACCATTCCAGACCATCAAAATACAAAAAGGACACCCCACTGACTTCTGGCACCAACGTTAATCTCGCATCTCCCATTACAGCTTCGGTCGTATCGACAAACAGTTCCTGACGAAAAACCTGCTCCTCGGCTGGTAAGTCTCGAAAATTTGTCGATCCGCTAGACGTCGACAAAGGATTCCAGATCACCTGACGTCGTCTGCGATCCATGCTCAACACATCTGTCGGATCCTGGCTTTCCAGACTGAACAAACTCTGTTTCCACTGAGCCTCAGTCAGTTCGGCATCGATTCTCATTTCCAGCCGATCGAAACTGCCGATCATCTCAGACGGCGAGAGCAACATCTCCCCTTCCACCTCTGTTTCACTTCCGGTGGCCATATCGTTGATCGTCGTCTGTTCGAGACCCAGATCATCCAGAGCAACCTCGTCTTCACTGGCGGTCTCAGCGATCGGAATGAGTACCAGATGTGATAAATCCCATTCCATCTGGCGCATCAAATTGCGCCCGATTTGTGCCAGGACAATCTGATCACGCCCTGCACTTTGCATGCGTGTGATCAGTAAGAGCGCCTGCAGTAACGCTGCAAAAATTACCGCCGTGATGCTCGCAGCGAGCACCAGTTCCAGCAGTGTAAAGCCAGGACGTTGTTGTCGATCAGTCACAACGCCTCCTCCGCACTCTCCAGCACGACGGGCACATAAATTAAGCGTGACAACTCCACGCGCGCATTCTGCATGCCATTATTTTGCACATGCGTCACTCTTACAAACACGTAATCCAATGACAGATTTTGATAACCGTTTTCGACCACAACTTCGTAGGTCCAGTTAGGATCATCTGTAAAAGCTGATGGCCCTGTCGTCACCACTTCTGTGACGCCGGCTACCAGTTCGTCCAGCACTGTTTCGGCTCGCACCAGTCCCTGAAGTTCCAGCGACGTCCTTAATGAGGCTTGCTGCCCGACATCAATCAATTGGCTTAACATGGCAAAACTACCTGCCAGAATGGTCGCCGCGATGACGACTTCAAACAGCGACAGCCCACGTCGCGCTGGTATCAACACGGTTTTTTTGGATACGATCTTTCTGTCAGATCGCGTCTTCATTGACTACCTCCTGCTGTCGGCATCAACGGTGAGGCGGTGACCAGTGCTTTGCTTTCATCGTATGCAATCACATCCGCATGTC
Organism: Planctomycetaceae bacterium; assembly: GCA_041753175.1. Classification (GTDB taxonomy): domain Bacteria; phylum Planctomycetota; class Planctomycetia; order Planctomycetales; family Planctomycetaceae; genus SXPC01. The sequence goes on along the minus strand of JBGSVC010000485.1, from coordinate 834 downwards.
CGATCAACCCTCTGACTTCGATCATCGCAGGTCGGTTTTGTTCGGCTCGCACGACAATGAGGGCATCACCCGATGTTCCATCAGGATAAAAAGGCACCTCGGGCGACCATGCGGCATCGACCCAGGTGATATCGACATCGACGAGCACATCACTTCCCAAAGACATCCATTCGACATTGCTCTCCAGAACGACTTTCTCGTCGAGTGTCAACTGCTTACGAGAGCCTTCGCCGTCGACACCCGCGACCATACCGGGAACATCGCGTGAATAGCGCACCCACCACGATTGCCCACTGACGATCGCTTCGCGACGAACTTCTCCAAAAAACTGGAGCACACTTGAAACGGCCTGCTCTTTGGTTTGTCGACCAAAGAGCGACATCACCGCTGGTGCTGAAACCGAGACCAAGACTCCAATCACGGCAACTACGATGATCAATTCGAATAATGAAATCCCCGTTCGAGACGGCATCTTCCCGTCGAATTTCCTGCGTCTTGATACAGGCACGAACTGATCATGACCACTCACGTGATCTCCAGATTCATAGTCGCTACGTGCTTGTGACCCTCTCAATGCCCTTAGGCCTCCGTCCAGTTCTTAACATCGTCGCCGCCGCCCTGTTCGTCCTGCTTGTTGGGTCCATTCGACCAGATGGCAGGCTTGTCAGAATCGGATTTGGTATTGGGATACTCGTAATGCAACTGAGTGCCCCAAGCGTCTAGAGGTGCTTCTTCGAGAATCGGTTTGATGGCATTGCCTTGCTCGTCGGTCTTGGACATCAGAATTTCAAAGACTTCCTGATCCGATCCCGCAGGATACTCCCCGGCGTTGTC
>JBGSVC010000484.1:0-18760 GCA_041753175.1 Planctomycetaceae bacterium | reverse complement strand
CCAGATGGACATCGGCGGCAGTAGGGTCGATGCCGTATTTGATCCGCAACGCTTTGCCGGTCTCAAAACTTGATTTGAGCTTCTGTGCCAGTTCGGCTTCAGGGACAATTTTTTCAATACCACGGCGAATAATGGCCAGTTGTTGTTCAACGGGAGGAAACGCAGCCACGTCGGGAGTCCTGTCAATGTGTATCTGTTATGGAAAGAAGATCAGGTGGAGAGTTTAGCAGTCGTCGACGTGATTGAAAATGATCGCTTATGGGTTGGACTGATAATAAGCCGGAGGGAAGTCGGCGCGATGTGTGCCTTCGCTGAGGCGAAGAGGGAATTTCGGTCCATAGTCAGGCACAAGTGGGATCTGTTGTCCATGAGACAACGAAAGGATGCGATCGAGTTCGGCGTTCATGGCTGAAATGGAAGATTGCATGTCTGTCTCGTTAATCTTATTGCGGCGTTCGTGAGGATCGAGTTGGATGTCGTAATATTCATTGAGATCCCAGATGCCATGGTAGCGAATGAATTTATGTGTCTTTGAGCGGAGGGCGAACGTGGTCGGGGTGTGAGGATAGTTGCGTTCCCAATAGTATTCGTAGAGCAAAACGTCGCGAAAATTGTCTGGAGGAGATAGGGAGAGGAGCGGAATCAACGACTGACCATCGATGGACTCTAAAGGCGGAGCGCCGGCTAATTCGAGAATGGTCGGGGCGATGTCGATATTGGCGACGAGTTCGTGGCAGACTTTTCCAGCGGGGATATTAGGTCCAGCCAGCATGAGCGGGACGCGCATCGATTCTTCATATGCGTTGCGTTTATCGATCAAGCCGTGTTCTCCGAAGAGAAATCCGTTGTCACCCATGTAAATGATGATGGTGTTTTCGAGTTGGCCTGCCTCTTTGAGGAGTGCCGTCAGTCGACCAAGACTTTCATCGACCGCCAGTAGCGTCTCCATGTATCGACGATAATACGTCTGCAGATCGAGTTGTGAGTAATAGGCAAATTCAGTGCCGTGGCGACTATTGGACTGATCGAGGACCCACCGTGGTGTGAGCGTAAAAAGATCGGGGTTTTGATGGGGTGTCGGAGGGATTTCAAATGTCGATTTTTCGTAGTGATAGGCATAACGATCGGGAGGAATGAAGTCGGCGTGAACGGCTTTGTGAGAAAGATACAAAAAGAGTGGCTGATCAAGTTGAAGTTGCGATAATAGCCATTGTGAAGCATAGTCGGTCAGGACATCTGTGATGTACCCTGTTTGTGGGACAGATTGGCCGTTGATATTAAACGTGGTGGCATCGGCCTGCGGGACGTAGCGTCCTTTGATTTTCAGGCCCTCTTCAAACGGCCAATAAACCCCCTGCCCTTTGAAACTGATCCAATGGTCGAAGCCGCGTTGTGGTGCGTCTTGTTCTCCTCCCATATGCCATTTTCCAATGAAGGCTGTTTTGTAGCCGTGTTGCTGGAGGCGTTGGGGAAAGAACGTCAGGCGATCGTCAACGGGATGATAATTATCAACGACACGATGATTGTGGGCAAACAGGCCCGTCAGAATCGATGCCCGAGAGGGAGAACACAAAGACGTTGTGACACATGCTTGTGAGAATAAAGTCCCTTCGTGGACAAGGCGATCCAGATGAGGCGTTTTCAAGAAAGGGTGTCCGAGTGCCCCGAGTGCATCATAGCGATGATCATCGGTGAGGACGTAGAGTATATGTGGGGGTGTTCGCCGTTCCGGTTGTGCCGAGAAGAGTGAGGTGAGTGAGAAGGAAAGGCCGATGACAACGCAGAGACTGACTTTCACAACACAGATTAATCCAGGGGAGAGCATCGTTATACTCCTGTCAGGTCTTGTGGAGAGACAAAGGCCAATAACAGATTCAGTGCATTAAAACAAAAGTGGGTGAGAACGCAGGCCAGATAACTCCGAAAGCGGAAGTAGATGAAACCCAGTATCAACGCCAGGGGAAACAGAGCCAATGCCTGAGGGAATCCGTGAACGGTACTGAAGACGACAGCCGTTACAACCATCGCAGACACTGGAGACAGCCAGCGCGTCAGCCAGGATTGCAAAATCACCCGATACATCAACTCCTCGAGCAATGGGGCAAGCAGGACAGCAGCAACGATGATTTGAATCCATAGCCAAGGAGTAGGAGCGTTGATCGCCAGATCAATCAGTGGGTGAACCTGATCTTCACTGATGAAGGGGAGCGTGATCAGACGTGCGGCGATGACGGCCAGAATAGAGAGAAGAAACCCCAGAATCCCCCACCGGGTCTGACTTCTGATGTGCTGTGTGGTGATCCCGTATTCCTTGAATTTTGCGAAACGCCCTGGAATAAACTTGATGAAAGCCAGCAGCATGGCCAAAAGTGCCAGTGAATAGGAGTTACTGATGAGCAGGGCCCGTTGATTCATAACGAATTCATGCGAAGCAGGTGGCAACACATGGAGCATTTCCAATAGATCTGCCGCGACAACCTGAATCTGCATCAAGATCATCAAGAGGGTAATGAGGATTGCCAATGGAGGCTGAGGCCAGAGACGTTGATCCGTGACAGAAGCATGTTCGGGAGAGCCGAAAAAACTGCTCCAGCTTTGAGCTGAATATAGCTGAATCCAGGCCCACAGACTGGTGGAGAACATCAGGAGGACAATAATTTCGGTCAACCCGACCATGTTGGGGGCTTCTGTCTAATAAAATCGAGGATTGTTGACACTTCAATACAAGAGCTTTGCGAACTTGGTGGTAGGCTTGCAATGACGTTCAGGATCAATCAGGATACGCAAGGTGTCTTTTGCATCTTATGAATAATCGTGAGTTGAAATGAGAAAATCACGCCGGCTGTCTCTTGGGAGATTCGGCTGAAATCGTGGAAGATTCTGTGTCTGACATCCTACAAAAAATCGTTGCGCAGAAACAGCAGGACGTTGCCCGGGATCGATCCAGGGTCTCGGAATCTGAGCTGAAATCTCAATTGCCAGATATGAGAGCGACACGAGGATTTATCCGGTCGCTCAAATCAGATGCTCAACGATATGGCATGAGCCTGATTGCGGAAGTTAAAAAGGCATCGCCGTCGGTCGGTTTGATACGAGAGGTGTTTGAGCCAAGGGTCATCGCCAGTGAATATGCCGAACATGGTGCCAGTTGCATCAGTGTATTGACGGATGAGACGTTTTTTCAAGGTCATCTGGATGATCTGCGTGCCGTACGAGAAACGGTGGAGATTCCAATTCTTCGCAAAGATTTTGTCCTGGATCGTTATCAAATATTGCAGGCGCGGGTTGCAGGTGCAGATGCGGTTTTGTTGATTGCAGAGTGTCTTGATGATGTGCAGTTAACGGATCTTTATGACTATGCAGCCAGCTTGAGTTTGGATTGTCTGATTGAGATTTACGAGCCCGAAAACCTGGAACGTGTCTTGAAACTCAAGCCAGAGATCCTGGGAGTCAATAATCGGAATTTGAGAACCTTCGTGACGAGTTTGTCGCATTCGACGGATCTGGCCAGGGTCATTCCCAGTCAGACGCTGCTGATCAGCGAAAGCGGAATCCGTACACGAGAAGACGTGCAGATTTTAGAGGCTGCGGGCGTGAAGGGCTTGTTAATCGGAGAAACACTGATGCGCAGTGATGATATTGGGAAAAAGATCCATGAACTTCTGGGACGTTGAGTCTCTTAAAGGTTTTCTGAAAACTCGTTTTTATAAATGACATGAAATAGAATCTGCCCAAGGGCATGGAGGAGCCTATGTCGAATGTGATTGAAGAAGTCGAACAAATCCTGGTGATTCCGACGTCGTTATTCCATGAGTTGGGATATTTTCAGGGATTTCAGGAAGAAACCGCAAGTTATCTTTCACGTCTACTGGATCCGACACAGATCAGCTATCGTCCGCGAGATTTGATGGAACAGGACCCATCATTCAAACAATTGATCCCATACTGCATTTTTTATTGTGGGGAAAAGTATTTCTTTTACACGCGTGGCAAAGCCGGTGGTGAAGCACGCCTGAAAAGCAAACGCAGTATCGGGGTGGGCGGGCATATCTCGTCAGTCGATGCTGCCAGATCGGAGGCTCCCTACGAGGAGGGAATGAGACGGGAACTGGCTGAAGAAGTCTCGACAGCAACTGTCCTTTCAAATCAGTTGGTGGGCCTGATCAACGATGATTTGACAGACGTGGGTAAGGTTCACCTGGGAGTTGTTCATTTGATTGAACTGGCTGACCCGATGATCAGTCCTCTGGAAGCATCGATGCAGAATTCCGGATTTGCTTCGAGAGAGGAACTTTTGGCACAAAGGGACGAGTTTGAAACCTGGTCGCAAATCTGCATTGACTATTTGCAATCGCGATGACTTTTGAGTTGGCAGGGTAGCAAGTGGTTGGGTCGGATCTTTCAAGATATTCCGCATTTGAAACTCATCAGGAATCCTTGTAATCCTTAAACAACCAGCTAATCTTGACGATAACTCAGATTCACCTTCTTTGACTTTTTGAAATTGTTTCAGCCGTTTTATTTTGCAGGAGTTTTCCAATGCCAATCGCCACGCCCAAACAATACGCCGCTATGCTCGATGCCGCTCAGCAGGGCGATTATGCATATCCTGCGATCAACATTACGTCATTGGTAACACTGAACGCGGCTTTAAAGGGATTTGCCGATGCCAAATCCGATGGAATTATTCAAATGTCGATCGGTGGCTCCAAGTTCGCCTCAGGATCGGCGATTGGTGATTCCGTTTTAGGAGCTATTGTGTTGGCCGATGCAGCTCATACTCTGGCTGCTCGGTATGACATTCTCATCGGATTGCATACAGACCATTGTGAGCCCAAAAATGTGGATCCCTGGTTGAAGCCACTGATCGCAGAAACCGCACGCCGTCGCAAAGCGGGATTGGGAAATTTATTCCAGTCTCACATGCTGGATGCCTCGCACTTGCCGCTGAACGAAAACATCAAGATGAGTAAGGAATTGTTGGCTCTGTGTGCAGAGAATGAGATTATTCTGGAAGTCGAAGCGGGGGTCGTCGGAGGCGAGGAAGACGGTATGGACAACTCTGGTGTTGCAGCCGACAAGCTGTATACATCACCTGAAGACATGCTCGCTGTTTACGAAGCATTGAATGGAATTGGTCGCTACATGTTTGCAGCGACATTCGGAAACGTCCATGGTCATTACAAGCCAGGTGCTGTGAAGCTTCGTCCGGATATTTTGAAGAAGGGCCAGGAAGCGGTGATGGCCAAGTATGGCAAAAAAGCTGAATTTGATCTGGTCTTCCATGGTGGGTCAGGGACACCGCGACACGAGCTTGAAGAGACATTGGCTTACGGCGTCGTGAAAATGAATATCGACACCGACACGCAATATGCCTTTACTCGCCCCATCGCAGACCATATGTTCAAAAACTACGATGGCGTGCTCAAAGTTGATGGAGAAATCGGCAACAAGAAAACGTACGACCCACGTAGTTATTTGAAAGCAGCCGAGCTGGGTGTTGCAGCGAGAATGACACAGGCCTGTGATGATTTACACTCGACCGGAAAGACAATTTTCGGTAAGGTCTAATCTCTGGTGATGAGCACCGAAGGGCTTGTCATCTCAAGAAATAAACGTCCGTCACATCGTTGACAATCAAAAATAGCCTTGTTCATAACATGAACAAGGCTATTTTTATTGGCTGATTGCAGAGAGAACATCAAAAGCCTGAAGTGTTCATCATCAATTGAGTCTTACTTACCTGAAGTCAATTCGAAAGTTACGTTTTCGTCACCTTGATCAGTGACCTCTAGAGAAAGTTCGGAGCGCTCGTTGTATCGAGCGGGGAGGTTTTCTTTTCGGTGGAATGTCGACGGGAGGTCGGGATTTTGAGCCTCTGGGATTTTAGTGATGCGGACCTCATAGCTGCCAGGCTGGACTCCGAAGGTGCGGTTTGTCCTCATTTCAAATTTGCCTTCGTCATTTGTTTGGCCCTGGGCCCCCGATCCACCAAGCCCCTGCGTGTTGGTTTCAACAATCTGAGGGCTGAATTCAACGATGCATCCGGGCAAAGGCTGGCCGTCCATCGTCACGGTTCCTTTGACAGGGACGAAGAGAATCCCGTCGAGTTCGCTTTTCTGGCAGCCTTGCATAATTCCTGCAATGAGAATCACGAAGGTGAGAGCGTGGATCTGCATGGGTGCTGAGCTTTCTAATCTAGTTTTGGCTAATCGCAAAATCAATGACTGTAACCGAGTGGGATGATGTACCACCAGGTTTGAAAATGCGAAACCAAGAACGTCTTTAATGGTTTCGTGATCAAATAGCAGGGTTACTTAGTATCTGGACAAACAGCCTGCTGAAAATCGACTTCGTGTGTATTTTCAAAGATCCAAAAACATCTGAAACGAGACGTTTTGGATGATTCCATCCCTGGAAACAAGCAGCCCTACGAGAAAATCAACGGTCCCTAGAATTCTCCGATGACGGCTCCATCACTGCGTGCAGACAGACGTTGCCAGGTGCCGAGGTTATTGTTAACGCTCGCCCAGTTTACGTTCGCTGCGGTGTGATTGATATTTTCACTGATGAAGCGGACGGCACCATCACCCATCGCGAATTGTGCACCACCAGCGTGATAGCTTGAAAATGTAGTATAGGGCTTCGATCCGGGCGTGTTCAAGAACTGGCGTGTCGACCTCAAGTGTCGGAAGGGGCCTGCAAATTGAGCGTCCAGATCTCCTCGAGATCGTCCAACGGAATCAACATTTCCATACAGGTGATTGTTGAGAGAGCCAAGATCCTGAGCAGCGTTTTGCCAGCAGATTTCGCCGATCATCAGGGTGTTTGATGTTCCATCGGTGATGTCTTTGAATTTGATACTGTTGTTGACGACGAGCAAGCCTGAGTGAAAATCCTGGTAATTATTTTGAGGATTAGCTCCAGACGCTGTTCCATCGTAGGGACCGATTGAACCTGCATAGCTGCTGGTAGCACAATTGGCGATGTGTCCGGCAGCAGTTGCTGGGTGATGGGCTGAAGTATTGGGTTTCTGATCAGAAGGACAAGAGAAAACTGTGAGTGTGTTGCTCATCGCGTCGTGATTGCGTTGCGGGACGGCTCCGTTGGTTGCTGCGTTGCCGTTGGCGGGTGCGCCATAAGGATGTGCGGTGAAATCAAGCTGATCATAGATCACTCCCTGTTCGAGGAATGGCAGAATCAAGGCTTGCCAGGACCATCCTCCGTCCTGCCCACCGGTGCCGGGGACAGTGAAGTTGGGAACATTGAAATCTCCATCAATTAATCCAGGTGGGAAACCGCCATGGGTATCGTGATAGTTGTGCATTGCCAGTCCCAACTGTTTGAGATTGTTTTTGCAGGAACTTCTTCTAGCCGCTTCCCGGGCTTGTTGAACTGCGGGAAGGAGAATTGCAACCAACGTCGCAATAATGGCGATAACCACAAGTAGTTCGATCAGAGTAAACCCATTTAAGCGAGATTGCCCGTTTCTCATAGTGGTCACCGTGTTTCTGTTGCAATTTGATGTTGCAAAAATAGATTGATAAAAGAATGCAAGACCTCAATACATACTAATATAATAATACCAGAGTGCGCAAATTCAAATTTCAAAGCTTTAATTCCCAGTCATTTCAAGAAGTTTAATGGAAGTTATCAATAGTCGACGGCTTGGTCTATAAAATGTAAATCTGCTTCGACAACTTGTAGAATTGTTTTTAAATGCTTGTTTATTGCCATGCAACCGTGACTCAGACCACACAAGCCCAAAGAGTGGATTTTTGTTTATTTTAGAGATGAGCTTTCCAACGAAATAGTGATTGTTTCAGCCTATTGTATTTGCCATGATAAGTTACTGAGGAGCCCGCCCTGCCGGAGTGAGAAGGAGGAGTTCAATGCGATTGTTTTTCTGTGTGGTAAGTTGGATCTGTTTATGGCCTTTGCTGATGGGTCCTCAGGTAGCGTGTGGCCAGAATAACGGCGGCGGTGGAAACGGTGGTGGTGGAAACGGTGGCAGTGGAAATGGCAATAACAATGGAGGAAATGCTGGCGGAATTCTGATTGATCCTCAGGGCGTCGTGCAGGATCTCTCGCAGGAGGCAATCAGTCCTGCCCGGGTTAAACAGTTGCAGAAAGAATTTGCTGGCAGGGTTTCCAGTGAATTGACGATGACATCCGAATCGCGATGTGTCAGCTTAAATCGTCTCGATGCTGCAATCAACAATGCGTTTAAGGAGGGAAACGACATCCCGCTGGAGATGTTTTATCTGGCGGGACTTGTGCGGATCGATGGCGTGTTTCTCGACAAAAGGACAGGAGATGTCGTCATCACCGGTCCAGCAGGCGCGTTTGGGCCGGGGGATCAGAACCGGGTGGTAAATCTGGAGAGTGGTCGGCCGTGTTTGCGGTTGGATGACCTGGTAGAAAGCCAGGCGATTGTGGACCAGAAAGCCTTTGTTGAGTGCTCGATCGATCCGGTGGCGGAACGACTGGTTGCCTTGCAACGGTATTTGCAAGCCAATAGCTTTCCGGCGAATGCTGGGATTGTCAAACAACGTTTTGCAGAGATGGCGCGTATATTGGGACTACAGAGCGTACGCCTCGATGGTGTGAGAAAGGAATCGCACTTAGCAATGGCTTTGGTTGAGGCGGATTATCGGATGAAGCGGGTTTCCCTGGGCCTGGATAATCCGCGAGTTAAAGGCATGGTCAGTCATTTGGCATTTCTCAAACCACAGGGAAACAGCATGCAACGGTTGTGGTTTGTGCCTTATTATGATGGAATTTTAACTGACAAGGATCGCCAGGTCTTTGAATTGAAAGGCCAGCGCTGGCAATTGGTCTCGCAGGAAGAGATTGTTTCTGCTCAGGGAACGCGCAGCGATGCTGCAACGACACGGTTGACAACGGAGCGCTGGGCACAATTATTTACCGAAAAGTTTCCAGAGATCGCCGAAAGTATGACGGTTTTTGCAGAGTTGCAGAACCTCGCGGATCTGATGACAGTGTGGGCGTTGGTTCGAAAGTTTGGGCTTGATCGAGAAGTGGCGTGGGAAGGATTTGACGTGGAGCAGGTTCGCGTGGCGATGCCGAAGTTTCGTGTGCCAGAAGCGGTGCCGACGCTGGTGAATATCAAACCATCGGGTGCCGTGATTTTGGGATTGGTGGCTGGAGGAGTGAAAATCGATCCGGTGCATGAGGTCGAGAACATGCGTCTGGGAGACTGGGAGCAGAGAAAATTAAGTGAGCGAGTCGATGATCGTTGGTGGTGGGACGCCAACGTGAATGAGTGATGACAAATTGACAAAAAAGCTCTTGTGGTGATTGGAGTCGTGAGAATTCCATCGGCCTGATGTTCCATCAATTGTCATTGACGTGTGATAGGTGTATGCTGGGAAATGCATTTTATGAGAGATGATTTTGAAATCTGATACGCCGAAATGTTCTTCAGTTATTTGCCAAGAAAGACAGATTGATGGATGCCTCTTTGAGTTTTGGAACACAGTGTTTACATGCAGGTCAAGTCGCCGATCCGACCACGAATTCGCGAGCAGTGCCGATCTATCAGACAACTTCTTATGTCTTTAACGATACCGATCATGCGGCGAATCTTTTTGCGTTGCAGGAATTTGGGAACATTTATACGCGGTTGATGAATCCGACGACGGATGTGTTGGAAAAACGGATGGCTGCGCTGGAAGGCGGGGCTGGCGCGCTGGCGGTGGCGTCTGGTTCCTCTGCGGTCACTTATTCCGTCCTCAACATAACCTCTGCAGGAGATAATATTGTTTCCGCCAGCAGTCTTTATGGCGGGACCTATAACCTGTTTCATTACACACTGCCCAAACTGGGAGTCAACGTCAAGTTTGTGAATCAATCGGAGCCTGAGAACTTCAAGGCCGCCATTGATGGCAAGACCAAGGCAATCTTCCTGGAAACAATTGGCAATCCGCGGGCCGATATTCCGGACTTTGAGTCGATCTGCGCTATTGCGCATCAGGCAGGGATTCCGGTGATTGTCGATAACACGACAGCGTCGCCGTATTTGTGTCAGCCATTTCTTTGGGGGGCTGATATCGTCGTACATTCATTAACAAAGTTCTGTGGTGGGCATGGAACAAGTATCGCCGGGGTCGTGGTTGAAAAAGGTGGATTTGATTGGGGTAACGGGAAGTTTCCTGAATTAACGGAACCAGATCCGAGTTATCATGGCATGAAGTTTTTCGAAACTTTCGGGCCGATGAAACTGGCCTATGCCTTGAAGATGCGCACCCAGTTACTGCGAGATACCGGGGCAGCGATCAGCCCGTTTAATGCTTTTATGATTTTGCAAGGTCTGGAGACGCTCCATTTGCGAATGCCACGACACAGCGAAAACGCATTGGCGGTTGCACAATTCCTACAGTCACATCCCAAGGTTTCGTGGGTCAACCATACCGGCCTTCAATCACATCCGTCGTATGCATTAGGGAAGAAGTATCTGCCGAAGGGATGTGGTTCTGTCTTCGGATTTGGTATTAAAGGGGCGAACGCTGCGGAACAAAAAGCCAACGGTGTGCGTCTCATCAATAACGTCAAGCTGTTCTCGCATCTGGCCAATATCGGGGACAGCAAGTCGTTGATCATCCATCCTTCAAGCACAACACATCAACAGTTGGCGTTGGAAGAGCAGGTGACTGCGGGTGTGACACCCGATTTCATCCGACTCTCCATTGGAACAGAAGACATTGAAGATATTTTGGGTGATCTCAAACAAGCCCTGGATCGAGTTTAAGGAAAATCTTGCTGTTCATGCGAGGAACAGTCCGGCTGTTCTTCGCGTGGTCTGTATCATGGCATCGAGCCAGTCGAAAACTTCAGCGATGACAGGATGTCTTTGACTCCTGTCTGCTTTGTCAGGAGATTTGCAGATGAGTCGATGGGTATTGCTGTGTCTGATAGTCCTGACGTCAGCCGCTGTGAGGGCAGACGAATATGATGTCATCAATGCCGACGGTGATCAGGAAACAATAATCGGTCGGCTGCATGGCGCCAGCGACGTGATCATGGCGATCGAACAAGAAGATGGTGGGTTGGTTCTCGTACCGACTGCAGCCGTGTTGCAGCGTCGTCAAGGGGATGACATCACGCCGATCACCTGTCAGGAGATGAAATCCCGTCTGGAAGAACGGTTCACACCGGAGTTGACACGGTGGCGTATTGAAGAGCCATTTGTGTGCGGGATCGTGTTGATGGCTCCGTTGGATCAACGGGGGGAGTTGGCTTCGACATTGTTTCTCAAAAAGGCCTGCGACTTCATGAAAAACGTGGAGACGGTTTTTCTCAAGTTTACCAAGGAAATGCGAATCGAAGCCCAGTCTCCTGAGTTTCCTTTGGTTCTGCTGATTTTTGAATCGGATGACGATTTTGAGGCCTATGCCACAAACGTAACTGGCGGACGGGGCTTGAGTGCAACGAATATTGCAGGCTTCTATAATCAACTCGACAATTACCTGGCAATTCGGATGACCGAGTGTGGATCATTTGAGGTTCCGCTGCATGAAGCGATTCACCAACAGGTTTTTAATCGCGGGGTCTTGAAACGGATGGCCCCAATTCCGACGTGGTTCGGCGAAGGGATGGCGACGGGCTTTGAAGGGGATGGCGAAAAAATTAGTCAGGGGCCCACAAAGCTGCATTCGCGTTATGCCTTGGCGGCGGCTCAAACCCAGAAAGTCGGCTGGAAGCATCTCATTGACCATGATGATGAATTCCATGGGGATGTGTTAGCGGGAGAAGCTTATTGCTTAGCGTGGGGGTTGCATTGGTTATTGGTCACGCAGCATAAAGTTGAATACATGAAATATCTGAATGTTCTCTCAAAGCTGGAGCCATTTCAGGATTACCTCCCCGAAGAGCGTCGCGCAGATCTTGATCGTATCTTCAATCAACCGCTGGAGAAGTTAGAGCAGGAATTCATGGCGATCCTACGCAAAAATCAGGCGAGAATAGCAGCAGAGGGGGCAAAATATTTTCCGGCTGGGATCTTGATGGTCGAAGACAGTCTGGCAAATGTCAAATTTCAGGTAGTCAATCGTGTCGATCTCAATGGGATGATTCAGGCCAAAGGAGAATTGCAAAATGTATCCCCGCTGCGTGAGATGTCGTTTCAGGTGCGGGTGGTCATGGATTCAGGGACGTATGCAGAATGGGTGATGAGAGGGCTGGCCAGTCGAAAAAAAGTCGCCTTGCCTCAGAAAGTTGCTAGTCAGGTATTGCCGGGGATGCCGGGGGGGCCAGGACGGACGTTTCGAATTGATGTGACTGCAACGCCGAGCGGAAGTGAACTGGATCAGCAGTGGGCTGGTCGGGTGAATTGAGCGATAACGAGTGATGACCTTCGCAAAATCCCTGTGCTGGATACGGGCTTTTGTTGTCAAGACCTTTACAGGTCGAGATGTCCAAATTCGTTATTGATGAACTTTCTTGTTGTGAGAACATGAATTTCACATGGAAAAGGCTGTCGGGATCGCTATGATCGAAAGTCGACTCAGCAGTGGAGATGAAATGATGACGATTTCTCAACGTTGCTGCCGTGAAAGTCGGCGAAAATATGCAAATACCTTTTCAAGGGAATCACGAACAACTGGTGGCAAGGAACTTTATGTCAGAGAAGACAGGCAGCTTGAAGGATGTCGAAGCGAACGCAGCGGAGTCGGTCGAAAAAATTCACCGTGCGTATGTCAAAATTAAAGACCAGATGTCGAAAGTGATTGTCGGGCAGGATGATGTCATCGATCAGTTGTTAATCTGCCTGTTCAGTCAGGGGCACTGCCTGTTGGAAGGAGTGCCAGGACTGGCGAAGACTTTAATGATCAGTACGCTGTCGCGTTGTTTGTCGATGTCTTTTGCACGGATTCAGTTTACTCCCGACCTGATGCCTGCAGACATTACAGGTACTGATGTCTTGCAGGAGAATCGAGACACGGGTAAACGAGAGTTTCGGTTTATTTCAGGACCGTTGTTTCACAATATGATTTTGGCCGATGAGATCAACAGGACTCCTCCCAAAACTCAGGCCGCATTGCTGGAAGCGATGCAGGAGCGACAGGTCACAATTGGACAGGCCCGGCATTTGATTGCACAGCCATTTTTCGTTTTGGCGACGCAGAATCCGATTGAGCAGGAGGGAACTTACCAGCTTCCTGAAGCTCAGCAGGACAGGTTTATGTTTAAGGTGAATGTCGGTTATCCCAGTTTCGAAGAAGAACGTCGAATCGCCCGATCCACAACCGGGACCTCCAAGTATGAAATTGAACCCGTGCTTACGGCTGATGAGATCATCGAGTTGCAACAAATCGTGCGACAAGTCCCGATCTCTGATCATGTCGTTGATTATACGTTAGCGCTCGTTCGACAGACACGCGTCACGCAGGATGGGGCACCTGACTTTGTGAAGGATTTGTTGAGTTGGGGAGCTGGCCCGCGTGCGGTGCAATATTTGATCCTGGGTGGCAAGGCTCGGGCGCTCCTTAAGGGACGGACAAACGTCTCGACAGAAGACATCTCAGAACTGGCCGCTCCGGTGCTGCGTCACAGAATTGTGGCAAACTTTGCAGCACAAAGCGAAGGGATCTCCACCGACGACGTTGTGAAAAGGCTGTTGGAATCGACTCCCTCTAAGGAAGGTGAATTGACCGGTGACCCAAGACTACAGAAAATTTTTGCAGCCTGAAGTCCTGACGCGCATCTCGCGAATGGAAATCCAGGCGCGCCATGTGGTCGAGGGCTTTTTGACTGGACATCATCGAAGTCCGTATTTCGGGCAGTCGATTGAATTTGTGCAGCACCGCGAATACGTCCCCGGTGACGATATCAGACGGATCGACTGGAAAGCCTGGTCGAAAACCGATAAATATTATATCAAGCAGTATGAGGAAGAGACTAATCTGCGAACGACGGTCTTGCTGGATCGAAGCGAGTCGATGCAATATGGTTCTGCAGGAGTCAGTAAATTTGATTACGGTTGTTCAATTGCCGCGGCTTTAGCGTATCTGTTGTTGCACCAGCAGGATGCCGTCGGGGTGACGTTGTTTGATGAAAAAGCTCAAGTCCGGGTGCCGATTCGCAGTCAGCAGAATCACCTGGGCAATATTCTGTCGATCCTGGCCGCTCAGATTCCAGGTGAGAAAACAGACATCAGCAGGATTCTGCAACAAACGGCTGCCGAACATCGTCGCAAAGGACTCATTGTGGTGGTGTCAGATTTTTTTGGACCACTCGAGGGATTGTTCAAGGGGCTGAAAATCTTAAGGAAGCTGGGACACGACACGATGTTGTTCCATGTTCTGGATGATCAGGAACTGGACTTCACGTTTTCAGGAACTACGCGATTTCTGGGTTACGAACAGACAGGTGAAATCACATGTGACCCGAAAAGTCTGCGTCAGGGATATCTGGAAGCCATGGAGAAGTTTCAAGATGAAATTCGTCGATTCAGTGCCTCTCAGATGATTGATTATCAGGTGATTCGAACCAGTGAGCATCTGGATGCCGTATTGGCTCATTACATGAAGCATCGCCTGGGAATGAAACAATCGGCCTCTTGAGAACAAACTGATGCGACCTTTTGGATGGTTTGAGTTTTCATCGATTTTATTCAGCCAGCAGTAGCCATTGAACATGAACTTCGAACTGAAACCAGGGTGAATTTTGTTGCCACGGCTCGCTGTGAGCCTTAACCACTCGGTTTTTGACCGGGCGATTTGAGCCATTAACAAGAAGACACGATCTCCGAAATGAACCTCTGGCTGACCCAGTATTTTTTTCATCCTGGTTTTTTACTGGGGGGAGCGGCATTAATTGCCGCTCCTATCTTGATCCATCTGATCAACCGCTATCGCTATCGCAAGGTCCGGTTTGCAGCGATGGAGTTTCTGATGCAAAGTCAGAAACGAAATCAGAAAAAGGTTTACCTGGAACAGTTGCTGCTTTTGCTGTTGCGAATTTTCATCGTAGCCTGCATCGTCGCTTTGGTTTCGCGATTGCTGATCGATCCCAGTCAAATGGCCCTGTTTCAAGGAGCCCAGACTCATCATGTCGTCTTGCTGGACGACAGTGGTTCGATGCAGGAGCGCTGGGAAGAAACATCTGCCTTCCAGCAAGGGGTGGCTGTCGTGCAGAAACTGGTTTCCACAGGCGCAGCCGCAGGAGGGGCACAAAAGTTTTCGATGATTTTATTGTCGCAACCCCAAATCAGTGTAGCCGACTATAACGAACGCGTGATGGACGAAACGCTCGTCAGTGATTTTGCGGACTTGAATGAGTCAGGTCGAATTCAATGTTCGTTCGCCTCGCCCAGTTATCAGGAAGGGCTCAATGCCGTCCGCGAGTTGCTCAAGAATGACCCAGCGGCTGTCAAACAGTTGCACATCATCTCCGATTTTCGCAAAGGAGACTGGCTAGGCCAGACAGCGTTGCTCAATCAACTCAATGAGATGAGTGAGGAGAATATTCAGGTCAATCTCGTGCAAGTTCATGAGAAAGAGCATGCAAATCTGGGGATCACGCAACTGACCGGAGCATTACATGCCGTCGCCACGGGAGTGCCTGCACGCTTATCGTTGACGGTTAAAAACTATGATGTGATGACCTCGGAAAAAGTACGAGTGACGTTAACGCTGGACGGCAATCGATTGCCGATGACGATCGATGTGCCGAAATTGCCGCCGGGGGAATCATCGACTGAAGAGTTCGATCTGGTATTTACGAGCCCGGGGCCGCATGAACTCGTGGCTTCATTGCCAGCAGACGCATTGGCTCAGGATAACGAGCGTTATCTTGCGGTTAACGTGGGGAGCACGAATCCGATTTTAATTGTCGACGAAACAACAGGTGGAGAAGAAGGGCAGTATCTTGCAGATGCGCTGTCGGCTGCGCCTGGAGTCACCGGGTTTACGGCAAGCGTGACAGGTGTAGACTATCTCCGCAAAAATCCGCTCGACGGATATGTGTTGATCTATCTGATCAATGTCGGTTCGCTGCCAGACGATGCCTTGGTCGCGCTGGAGGATTATGTCAGGTCTGGTGGAGGGCTGGCCTGGTTTGCGGGGGATGCCATTCGGCCAGACTATTATAACGAGGCGTTGTTTCGAGGGGGACAGGGATTGTATCCCGTGAAGTTAGGCAACGTAGTCCATGAATTGCAGCGTGATCCATCCGGTGATGCAGGTCCGGATTTGAAATTGGCAGCAGACTATCCGGCATTTAGCGTGTTAGCCGCTGAGAATGGGTTATTGACATATTATATCAGCATCTTCAAATCATTATCTGTAGCAAGTGATTGGGATCAAAGCGATGTAGCCCGCGGCGATCGAGTGAGAACATTGGCATTGTTGCGTGATCAGATGCCGTTGATGTTTGAAAAGCCATTTGGCAAGGGACGGATTTTTGCATCGTTGACGTCAGCAGGACCGATGCTCAATCAAAAAAGCGGGCGTTGGAACAATTGGCCTCAAGATCCCAACGCAATGAGTTATACTATTTTTCATCTGGAACTGGCACAGCATTTGATGAAGACAGACCGCCGATTACCGGAAAAAATTGTCGGTGAGCCGATTGATGTGCAAATTAACCCGGCGAAATATTTTGAGGAAGTGGAGCTATCTTTGCCGACAGAGGAAGGCGTTCAGATTGTACGAGTGATGGCGACGCCAGATCCCGGGAACGAGACAACCAGCGAGGGAAATGCACCTGTCATGGAAGATGGTCTGCAGGTGGCTCAAGCCGTTTTGAGAGCCAGTAATGACCGGACATCACGACCAGGATTTTATCAGGCAAAACTCACGAACATTAATCGTCAAGTCGATTCACGCCTGTTTGCCTTTAACGCCCCGCCTGGAGAAAGCGAGTTGCAGATTTCAAGTTCCGTGGAATTATTAAAGCGCTTGGGACCGGAGAGTAAAGTTCATCTGCATGCAGCCGAGGAAACAGCATGGTTGCAGCCTCAACAGGCAGGTCAGGAGGTACGCAAGTTTTTACTGGTGTTGCTGGTCGCGATTTTGCTTTTGGAGCAGGTGTGGTCTTATCGATTAAGTTATCACGCAACAGGTGGAATGTTGGCTGGGGCGCAAGGAGGTCGACGATGAATAGAAACGATCAATTTCTTGTGAGTCGATTAGCAGGCCTTGTGATGGGGATAATGACTATCTTCTCCCCGCATTACCTCAGAGCAGAATCCGGCAGTGAATTGACCAGCCTGGAATACACTCTGCCGACCCAACCCTGGCAGTGGGCAGTGGCGATCGTGGGTATAACTCTGATCGGCTGCTTTGTGGTGTGGATGTCTCGAAAGGACTCGCGGGAGTTGAGTCTATTTTGGCGTATCTGGTTGGCAGGACTGCGTCTGGCTGCGTTGACAGTGATCCTCGTGATTGCCATCAATCCTCAACAGCGCACTCAGAAAATGTCATATCGACCTTCTCGCGTCGCGGTGTTGGTGGATACAAGCTCTTCAATGCAAAATCCGCTCAATGACGAGGACGACCAGAGCATTCTGGCGGACAGTTCTGTCGCGGACAGTGCTGTCGCGGGAACAGAAACGATCAGTCGTGTCGAGGGTGTCAAAAAACTGTTTGCAGAAAGTGGCATCCTCAAAACGCTGCAGAAATCACACGAGATTGCCATTTATACGTTCGACGAGCGTTTAAATGGTCCGCATGTCTTATTGCCATCCATGGACGAAAAGGCGGTGGCGATGCGGGATTCGGCTCAATCAGGTAATAAGCCACTGCCAGAAAAGAGTTCAGACACTTCTGAGCCATCAGACAATCAAAATGTTAATGAAAACGACAACAACGAACAGAAGATCGCCAAGACCATTGACGAAATTAACTGGGAAGAACTCCTGTCTGCCTCAGGTGGCGAAACACGTCTGGGGGATGCCATGCAGGAAATGTTGCAAAAAACTGCTGGAAAGACATTATCTGGGGTGGTGGTCTTCACAGATGGTGTTTCAAACGCAGGTATTGATCCTGAGGGCCTGATAACACGATTGCAACAGACGAAAGCCCGTTTGACGACTGTCGGGCTGGGTGGAGTAAAAATGCCAGTTAATCTCTCTGTCGTCAACGTCCTGGCCCCGACCGATGTCCAGCTCAATGACCCTTTTGAAATCACTGCGTATGTCCAAAGTCAAGGATTGGAGGGGCAGCCGGTCAGAGTGGATTTGCTCGCCGCGGAGGGAGGTCAGGCTGCAGTTGTACTCGAGAGTCGTCAGATTGTCTTGCAAGAAGGAGAGCAAGGCGTTGAGGTAAAGTTTGAACAATTGCCAGTTGCTGCCGGTGAGACCGAATTTACAATTCGTGTCGCCTCTGAGACGCTCGTTAAAGAAATTCGTGACACCGACAATTCTCGAACAATTACGGTCAGTGCACGCGATCGGCCTATGAAGGTGCTCGTCGTGGCAGGAGGACCGATGTGGGACTATCGGTTTTTGAGTAGTACGCTGTTTCGTCATGAAACAATCGAATTAGATGTCTGGCTGCAATCGGGGAGCGTTGGGATCAGTCAGGAATCAGATCATTTGTTGTATGATTTTCCAATCGATCCAGAGCAGATGTTTGCCTACGACGTCATGATATTTTTCGATGCCGATTTCAGTCAGATACCGCCTCAGACACAGGCACAGATGAGTAAATGGGTCTTTACACAGGGAGGCGGTCTGATCTTTGTCGCAGGAGATGTGTTCACACCTGCCTTGGCGATGGAGAGTGGGGCCTATCCA
>JBGSVC010000483.1:0-5208 GCA_041753175.1 Planctomycetaceae bacterium | reverse complement strand
TCGCTCAACTTGCAAAAGACTTCAAGACCGATGGCTGGACTCTCGAAGTCGGCGGATTGGTCGACAATCCTCGCGTCTTCTCAATCGACGACCTCAAAGCCCTGGCCCCGCTGGAAGAACGCATCTACCGCATGCGCTGTGTCGAAGCCTGGTCGATGGTGATCCCCTGGGTTGGCTTGCCTCTGGCTGCTCTGCTCGACGTGGTCAGCCCAAAACTCAACTCCAGGTATCTCGCCTTCGAAACTCTCTACGACCCACAACGAATGCCCGGCCAAAAGACCACCGTTCTCGACTGGCCCTATCTGGAAGCCCTCCGTCTCGACGAAGCCAGACATCCCCTCACGATCCTCGCCATGGGCCTCTACGGCAAAGAACTTCCTCCCCAGGACGGCGCACCGGTCAGGTTGGTGGTCCCCTGGAAATATGGATTCAAAGGCATCAAGTCCATTGTTAAAATCACACTCACCGATTCCATGCCACCAACATCCTGGAATCGTTTCAACCCCCGTGAATATGGTTTCTACGCCAACGTCAATCCCCATGTCGATCATCCCCGCTGGTCTCAGGCCACCGAACAACGCATCGGCGATGGCAAACGCCATCCCACCCTCATGTTCAACGGCTACGAAGCACAGGTGGCCAGCCTCTATGAAGGCATGGACTTAAACGTCAACATTTAATCTTCTACCGTTTCGACTCCCAGACTCTCTCCACAAAGCACTCTCCAAAAAGATTTCTCCACAAAGGCTCATCGCGAAATGTCGAGTCGCTATCTCAAAAAACTGGTCACGATCAATGGCATGATCCCGGCTTTTATTCTCGCCTGGGACGCCTGGCGCGGTCAACTCGGTGCCAACTCGGTCAACAACGCCATCCATATCACCGGCTTGACGTCGCTCGTCTTCCTGTTTCTCTCGTTGGCCATTACACCCCTCAGACAACTCACCGGTTGGAGTGATCTGGTCACCATGCGTCGCATGCTCGGCCTGTATGGTTTCTTTTATGCCCTGCTTCATTTCCTGATCTACGTCCTCTGGGACCGCATGGGCAGTCTCTCGAGCACCTTGGAAGAAATGACCACCAGGCGTTTCCTTATCGTCGGCGCGATCGCCATCATCTTGATGTTTCCACTCGCCATCACGAGCACCAACGGCATGATTAAACGCCTCGGAGCATCTCGCTGGAGACGCCTGCATCAACTTGCCTATCTCGTCGCCATCCTCGGCGTCGTCCATTTTTACATGCTCGTCAAAAGCGACATCCGACAACCCGTCCTCTTCGCAGCCATCCTCACACCCTTGTTAGGATTCCGGCTTTTCAAACGTTTTTTCTCGGCCCGACCGCAAACGCAGACGGCTTCGATCACTCCTCTGACTGCACCCACGCTCCCCTCCTATTTCAAAGGCGAACTCCTCGTCGCCAATATTCACCAGGAAAATCCTCGCGTTAAAACGTTCCGCTTCGTGAATCCCCACGGTGGCGATCTTCCCTTCCGACACAAACCCGGACAATATCTCAACCTCGAATTGCCCATCGGCGGTAAAATCGTGCGCAGGTCATACACGATCGCCTCGTCGTCTCATCAAAGACGCTACGTCGAACTGACCATCAAGCGTGAAAATGAGGGACGCGCCTCCCAATACATGCACGACCACATTCACGTCGGCAGCAGACTCAACATTGGTGCCCCCGGCGGCAAATTCTTTTTCGATCCATCCTCCAACCTCGATCCACCGGGTGTCGTCCTCATCGCCGGCGGTGTCGGGATCACACCCGTCATGTCCATGCTCCGCAGTCTCTGTGATCAAGTCTGGTCCGGAAATATTTACTTCGTCAACGTCGTTCAAAAAGAACTCGATTTGATCTTCGAACGCGAACTGACCGAAATCGTCACCCGTTTCGAAAATGTCAAACTCCTTCAATTCGTCACACAACGCGAACTCGATTTTGACGTCGAGGAAAATCAGCTTCGCTGGCTGCGCTACAAAGGACGTCCTGCCCCCGCAGAACTTCTCGAACAGATCGCCGACCTCAACGACTGTCCCGTCTATATGTGCGGACCAACATCCATGATGGATTCCATTCGCGAAGGACTCGTTGCCCTCGGCATCGATAACCAGCAAATCCACACCGAAGAATTTTCTTCACCCGACCCCGCAGGCTCTCTGGAATCGACCGACGACGCCTCTACTCAGCAGTCCGTAGCCTCACAGGTCAAACTGCTCAAAAGTAATCAGCACTTCCACGTCAAACCGGATCAGACCATTCTCGAAGCAGCCGAAGATGCTCGCATCGAACTCCCCTGGGAATGCCGCTCCGGAATCTGTGGCACCTGCAAAGTTCTCTGCCTCGAAGGACGTGTGAAAATGGCCATCCGGGATGCCCTCTCCACACAAGACGGGGCACAAGGTTACATCCTTGCCTGTCAGGCTCAACCCGTTGACCAACACATCATCCTCGATGCCTGATCATCACGCGTCATGAACACACGTGATCACACTTGCTTGAAAAATTCTTCCATGACCTGCCAGCCGGCATCAAACGTTAACCCCGTCGCCGCCGCTTCTCCTTCATGATAGCGTGTCTGATCATCGGCTTCGATTCCCTCTCCACACATCGTAAACGGAACATAACCATGACTATGTGTCTTCGTTCTTAAAAACGTCGGATGATCCGGAGAGACAAGCAGCCGATACTCACCCTGCGACTTCAAATAGGCATGCAACGGACCAACAATCTCACTGTCAATTTTCTCAAGCGCCAACACCTTCGCCGCCACATCACCTTCATGCGAAGCTTCATCAGACGCTTCGACATGCACAACGATAAAATCCAATCCCCCCTTGAGTGCCTCAATCGCAGCACGTCCTTTGGCCGTATAGTCTGTATCCAGATACCCCGTCGCTCCTTTGACATTAATCACCTGCCACCCCAACAGCCTCCCCAGACCGCGTAGCAAATCGACCGCCGTAATCACACCACTTTCTACTCCGAATCGATCACGAAACGCTCGAAACGCAGGACGACTCCCCTGTTCCCACAACCAGATCTGTGTCGCCGCATGCTCCCCACGCGACACATTTCCAGCATGTCGTCCAAACAGCTTCTGACTCTTCTGCATTAACTCCAGCAAAAGCGCTGCCCCCCGGCCAGTCGGAAGATAAGGTCCGATTTCTTTATCAGTCACATCATGAGGCGGCTCGGTCTTTGTCGTCTCATCAAACGGACTGTCTTCTCCCGCGTTTCCGCGATAAATCAGCAAATTGCGATAACTCACTCCCGTCACAAACGTCCAACGGGGATCGTCCGCCACCAGCGTCTGCAACTCTTTAATCAACTCAGCCGCCAGGTCATTAGGGATCTGCCCCGCCGTAAAACTCGACATCCGCTCATCAGCAATCGTTACCAGATTGCAGCGAATGGCCCAGTCATACGGACCCAGTTCAATCCCTTGTGCCGCTGCCTCCAATGGTGCCCGCCCCGTATGAAACTCCAGCGGATTGTACCCGAACAGGCTCATCGTCCCCACGTCGCTCCCCGAGGGCATCGGATACGGCACATTGTCTGACTGACCACTCTTCCCTAGACTCGCCACCACATCCATATGAGGCGTCAACGCAGCATCCAAAGGTGTTCTCCCACCCAACACCACTTGAGGTTCGTCGGCGGCACCATCAGGGATTATCAACGCATATTTCATTTTATTTGGTCATCATCATAAAGGAGGCAACAATTACTCTCGACTGATTCTGAAACATATCGAATTCGACCGATTTTCTCCAATCTACGAGACCCAGACTGGAAAATTCACTCAAAAACACGTCCAATAAATGGCTCCTGATCTGTTTTTTCCCGCCAGACGCTCTATGGAGACCTGCCATCATGAATTTCTCACGACGTTCTTTACTCACTTTGTCCCTTGTGTTGATCTTCCTGCCCAATCTTGCCGACGCCCAGATCACTCTGCCCGCAATCTTCTCCGATGGCATGGTCCTCCAGCGTGACATTCCCGTCCGTATCTGGGGGAAAACAAAACCGATCACTTTCGTCGATCTGACCCTCGGCGACAAAAGTTATCGCGTTCAGTCTGATGTCGACGGCGATTGGACTGTCCTCACGCAACCGATGCCCGCCAGCAAATCACCCATCACGATGACGATTAAGTCCAACGATGAAACCATCCAACGCACAGACATTCTCGTTGGAGAAGTCTGGGTCTGCTCCGGTCAGTCCAATATGAAATGGATGGTCAGAAACGCCGTCGATGGAGACCTCGCGACTCTCTCCTCGCATAACGACATGATCCGCCTGATCACGGTTCCCAATCGTGCCTCACAACAGACCGAATTCGATTTTGAAGGTCGCTGGGAACACGCCGGACCAGGTTCCGTTCCCGATTTCTCCGCCGTCGGCTACTTCTTCGGTAAAAAACTTTATGAAACCATCGACGTCCCCATCGGACTGATCAACAACGCCTGGGGAGGCTCTGCTGCAGAAGCCTGGGTCACCATTGACGAACTCGCATCCAACCCTCAAACCGCTCCACTCCTTCCCGATTGGGAAGAACGTGTTTCAAAATCTCAGGCTCAACTGGAAAAGCTCAACTCAGAACCCAACAGCGACGCAAAGAAAAAAGAGATCGCCAACATTGAAAAAGTCCTGCAAGGACAACAACGCCCCGCCAATCTCTACAACGGATGCCTCCACCCCATCATCGGCTACAGCATGCGTGGCGTCATCTGGTATCAAGGTGAAGCCAACGCTGGTCGCGCTGAACAATACCGCACACTCTTCCCCATGCTCATCACTCAATGGCGTAACCTCTGGGGACAAGGCGACTTCCCTTTTTACTGGGTCCAGCTTGCCGATTTTAGAGACGAAGTTGATCAGCCTGCTCCTTCCGACTGGGCCGAACTCCGTCAGGCACAAACACTCTCTCAACAACTCCCCAACACTGGACAGGCCGTTATTATCGATCTGGGCACAGGCAGCGACATCCACCCACGCAACAAAGAAGATGTCGCCTCACGACTTCTCCGACTGGCGCTCAAAAACGACTACGGCATCGACATCCAGGCCAAGTCCCCTGAATTTTCCAGCGCTGAAGTCAAAGGAAATAAAATCCTGATCACCTTCAACCACGTCGCGGCAGGCCTAAAAACTCTCGACTCCAAAGAACTCATTGGTTTCACCATCGCCGGCGAGGAT
>JBGSVC010000482.1:0-9826 GCA_041753175.1 Planctomycetaceae bacterium | reverse complement strand
AAAAACCGATCCCTATGGCTTCTATTTCGAGAAATCTCCCAAGTCAGCATCCATCGTGCATCGCCTTGGCGGTTACGAGTGGCAAGACAAACAATGGATGGAAGAACGGGCTCAGACGAACTGGTTGGACAAACCAATTTCTGTTTACGAAGTTCATCTGGGATCCTGGCGCCGCCCTCGCGACGGCAGACGCTATTTTAATTATCGCGAACTGGCGCACGAACTGGGCAAATACGTCAAAGAACTTGGCTACACCCATATTCAATTGATGCCGATTACGGAACATCCCTTTGATGGAAGCTGGGGCTATCAGACGACGGGCTATTTTGCCCCGACCAGTCGCTTCGGGACGCCGGAAGACTTCTCCTATTTTATCGATCACTTTCACAAAATCGGAGTGGGGGTCTTTATTGACTGGGTCCCAGCCCACTTCCCGACCGACGCCCATGCGTTAGGACGATTTGACGGGACAGCGCTGTATGAACACGCTGATCCTCGACAGGGGTTTCATCCCGATTGGAATACCTTCATATTCAACTTTGGTCGCTTTGAAGTTAAAAACTTCCTGCTTTCCAGTGCGCGCTTCTGGTTTGATCAGTATCACGTCGACGGACTTCGGGTCGATGCCGTTGCTTCAATGCTCTATCTGGATTATTCGCGCAACGATGGCGAATGGATACCCAACCAATACGGTGGCCGTGAGAATTTAGAAGCCATCCAGTTTCTCAAAGACATGAACACCTCGTTGCATGCAGAATTTCCAGGGATTCTGACGATCGCTGAAGAATCGACGGCCTGGGGTGGTGTTTCTCGACCCGTCTACGATGGCGGTCTGGGGTTTTCCATCAAATGGGACATGGGCTGGATGAACGATACCCTGCGTTACATGCACCTGGACCCGATCTATCGGCGACATCACCAGAACGATCTGTCGTTTCGCATGATTTATGCATTTACTGAAAACTTCATGCTCCCGTTATCCCATGATGAAGTTGTCCACGGGAAGCGCTCACTGATTTCACAGATGCCCGGAGATTACTGGCAGCAATTTGCCAATCTGCGGTTGCTATATGGTTATCAATTCTGCATGCCGGGCAAGCAGATGCTCTTTATGGGCGGGGAACTGGCCCAGTGGCATGAATGGAATCATGACGAGGAAATTGACTGGGCCTTGATGGGCCAACATCATCATGACGGGATCTGGCGTTTCATCAAAGACCTCAACAAAGTCTACGCTGCCAATCCGGCCTTTTACGAAGTTGATTTCGCAGATGAAGGTTTTTCATGGATTCAGGCAGACGATCAAGAAAATAGTGTCTTTGCATTTTGTCGATTCTCCAAAGACAACCAGCAAACGATGATCTGCGTCTTTAACTTCACTCCCGTGCCCCGAACCGGATATCTGATTGGTGTCCCGCATGCCGGGAAGTATCGAGAGATTCTTAATAGCGATGCAGAACTCTACGGCGGAACCAATGTCGGCAATGCAGGACTGGTCAACACCGTGCAAGAGAAAATGCATGGACGCAACCAATCACTGGAACTGACGATTCCCCCATTGGGAATGATCGTCTTGAAGTATGTTCCGGAATAACGACAGACATCGCAGCTTTGAAAATTCCAGTCATCTGAAACTCTCGCGTTACTGGCGTTTCGGAAGATGGTTGAGCAGATCCCATGCGGGAAGCCGACCCAGCTTTTCCTCGGGTTTCAGAGGCGTTTGTGTTGGCTCGGGCTCAACTGCGTTTGGCGTGGTCGCCGGGATGATCTTCATTTTGACATCATCAATGAGCACATCTCCCAAAGCGGACAAATCGAAGATGGCAAAAAACTCGGAGGGCTCATGGATCTGCCGGATCAATCGAAATTCTTTCCATTCTGAGCCATGATCAAATCGCAGTGCTGCAACGGACCCCGTCTGGTTGTCATAAATCCGGAAGGCGTTTTCACTCGGAGCCAGAGAATTGTTGATTTTGATCCAGCCATCGAGCACCACCGTTTCTCCCGGTTGAACTTCAACCGAAGGAGAGATCAGCCGAATCAGAGAATCCTGTATGCTGACAAAGCCATCTTTTTGAACGGGATAAGCCGCCATTCGCAGGGCAAAATCTCCCTGATGGCCTTGCTGATACATCAACTCGCCGATGATGTTGACATCCTGCCTTGGGGATTGAATGCGCTCCCAGCCTTCGTCGAGCATGGTTTGAGTTTGTTCAAAATCGCCACTGGTGAGGACTTGTTGGAATGTTTGAGGATCGATCGCGGACAGACGGGAGTTGAGTTCCCAGAAGTCGGGCAGGGTTTGAAAGCACAGGGTATGAAGGGTGCTGGCAGGTTGTGTGAGGGTATCAACTGCGCGCGTCCACAGGAGGTATTGAACATAACGAGTGACTTGCATGGCTTCCTGAGCTTTGATGCGAGCCGAGTGGTATTGTTCGCTTTGGAAATTCGCTTGTGCCTGCGCCAGAGAGTTTGGAATTTCGTAGTTGAGTAACGTCCAGATGCTACCAGGGATTGAGGTTTGCGTTTGAAGCTTCTCGACGACTTGTTTGGTCCGGGCATATTTCAAGCGTGCCAGTTCAATCGTGACCTGAGCAGCGGGTTGTCGCAATTGGGAGACTTTGCGCTGAAGTTGTTCACGCATGGAAAGATCGGAAGTGATCAGAATCGAGGCCGACATATCGAGCAGGTTCAATGACAACTCTTTCCCCCCGGCCACTCGGGGGAGCTGCGTGCTTCTGGCATCGACACTCGTAGGTGAAATTTCCCAGGCAACGGAAGATTCAGAGACCGCCGGGATGATCATTTTTCCGTTGCGTGCCACGAGTGGTGCAGGGACATACTGGGCATCGGCTCCATACCAGATCGGCAGGATCAATTGAGCATGTGGACTTTTGATAATCGTCGCTTGAATCTGAGTGACCGATTTGACAAGCTCCTGATCGTCGGTCGTTTCCAGTTTGACCGGGATTTTTCCAACTCGATCTCCTGTCGCTAAAAAGACGTTGAGCAGTTCCATCTCAAGGTTGATCAGCCGAATCATGAGATCACGTTCGAGGGTATTTGAGTCTGCCAGCACCGTGTCATCAAGGTCCTCGAGATTCAAATTTGAAACAGGGGCCAGTGGTGTCTGCTTCCAGTAACCGATTCCCCGGACTCCACTGGCCAGAGCCGAGTAAACTTGAAGTTTGATCTGTTCGGGCTCAAGCATCAAAGGCATCATCGCCAGCGGTCGATTGCGCGTGAGGATGGGGTGAGGATCTGTTTGCACCCAGGTGATTCTCAAAGCATCGGGGGCAGCGATCGTGGCTTTGCGGATTAAGTCGTCGCGATAATCTTCAAATGAAACTGAGGTTTGCAGGATATGTCGGGAGATGCCCAGGAAGTCGAGGTCTTTGGAATACAGGTCAACGCCTGAGGAAATATCGGCAAAAATGGGGCGTTCGATTTCCGGTTGGCTGGCATGAATTTGATCGATCCAACTGAGCACGTCGCTGCGGTCTTGCTGTTCGATCCGCGTGCCCAAGGTCCAGAAGAGGATCCCCTCGGGAATCCCATCCGTGAGACTGCGATGCGTATATGAAGCGGGAAGAATCTTCCCCTGGGCATCACGCAGGCAAGGGGGTGTGGTCGTGGTCCATAGTCCCGCCGACTGGTATCTGCGGATTTCGTCACTTGATTCAAGAGAAGGCGTGAAGATGACATTGGCGCGGGTCTGCTGGAGTTGGTCAATCGATTCTCCGTGCGAGGGGAGGATCAATGGAAAGAACGGAGCATCGTCGACATACAGCCGATCGGCTCGCAAGGCGACATGACTTCTCGGCGTTTGTTCGAGTTGGTCTTGTGCGTACTGGGCTTCGACGATCGGCCCGAAGCGGAGGGCATCGATGATGATTTCACTAATTCCCTGCGAGATCGGGATGTGTAGGTAAACGCGATCCACAAAAAGGTCACGTGTATCGATCACCAGTCCTTTGTGTTGAGCTCTCCAGAGGACTTGCAGACGCGCCATTTCTTCGTTGACGGTTTTGCAGGAGAGAGTTTTCCAGCGGTCGGGTTCCAGGAGTGTATCGCCCAGAATATGCTTGACTAATGGCTCACCGGTGGCTGGATCGATGGTTCGCGGGAGGACGATGCGCAGCCCGATCTGAGCTCCGGGCTGTGTTGCCCGGACGGCCAGCTTCAGTTTCAATTCATCAATAATTACACGCGAGGCCGGCAGATCATGTTCCAGAATGACGACCTGTTCGGTGGCGCTGGTGGAGAGCTGAATCAACTCGGCAGCAGCACCTTCAAAACGCAGTGAACTGGAACGCTGATGGACGGGGACAGCGATCAGGTCATTTTTGACGATGCGCCACGAGGTCTGTGGTTCATCAAAGCCGAGTTGATACTCACGAGCCCCTGCCCAGTCCAGGCTATGCCAGGCGATCACGACCACAGCCAGGAATCGAAACAAAAAACGGCACGACCATGTTTTCAACATCTGCTCATGGATGCCGTCAGAGACAGGTTTTTGAAAAACTCGGGCTTTGAGTTTTGAAATCAAATCCATTTTCGATCGACTCAGGCTGTTTTAAGACGATGTTGGTTGAATAGGTGATCAGAGGCTGACGACATGGGTCCACGCTTGAAGATAGAACGTCGAGCCTTATTTTAAGTCCGAACGGGCGTTATTTTGAGGTCTGGAATCGTAGTCTTTTTGTGACTTTGGGGACATACCAAACTGTGAGGATGGGGGATTGTGGCATTTTTTCAACCAATCCTCCCAAATTGACATCTCTGGCGTTCCTCGCACATTCTCCGGGGTGCATGGTTGCTTTCTGTGAAGAAGCGTGCGCAGAATGGCTACAGGTTGTTTTGCCTATCGTGTGTGATCGTGATGGGCAAAACGGCACTGTTAATTCCTCAACAAGAAGCAAGCTGACCATGAGCAATCCTGAACCTTCTGTCACGGAATCCAATCTGGATGAACTCCCACGAGAGTTGACAGAACTTGGTCAGCGTATTGCCCTTTTGCCCGATGCCCATCGTCAGGACTTATTACTGGCCTATGGCCAGGTGGTTGACTGTGTCCGACGACGTCGGCGTATTCTCAATCTGGTACAGGAAGCCCTTTCGCAATTGCGTCTGGATATCAAGTATCTGATGTTTGACCTCGAGATGACGCGCAAAGAGCGTGATGCCTTCAAAGAACGTCTCGATCAGGACAATGAATAATTGCTGTGCGGTCCTGCTTACGACGCGCTCTGGTTCACAAATGCGCTAGTCCGCCTGCTGATGAGCGAGTTGATGTCGATACTCAGCAAACTCAATCCGCCTATGGGCGGGCGATGTTGATGATGCTATCCATATGCTTGAGCAGTCCATTGAAAACATCGAGCTGTGAGGCTTGCAAGTGAACATTCAGGAAGTCATGCTGTCAGAAGACTCATAAACGCTGTGAAGAGTGTTTTCACAGGTACGCTCTGGCAAGATGACCTCTTGGAATCGAAATAATTGCTGTGTCGATGATTGGGATAGATCTGGGGACGACATATTCGCTGTGCGCGGTCTTTACAGATGGCAAGCCTCAACTGATCCCTAATGCCTTTGGGGCGGTCCTGACGCCTTCTATCGTGGGGGTTTCTCCGAGTGGTGAGATTCTCATCGGACAACCCGCCAAAGATTTGAAGATCACAATGCCCGAGCGTTGTGCCAGCCGGTTCAAGCGATTGATGGGCACACAGGACCAGGTCACGCTGGCTGAACGACGTTTTACGCCGACAGAGCTTTCTGCATTGATTCTGAAATCGCTCAAACAGGATGCCGAAGCATTTCTGAAAGCCGAGGTGTCGGATGTGGTCATCACGGTGCCCGCATATTTCAATGAGAACCAACGACGCGCCACGATCATGGCGGGTGAAATCGCCGGGCTCTCGGTCAAGCGCATCATCAATGAGCCGACCGCGGCTGCGTTGACCTATGGTTTTCACCAGCGTCAGGCAGATTCGACGTTGCTCGTACTGGATCTGGGAGGCGGAACATTTGACGTCACGCTTATGCAGGTTTTTGAAGGGACCTATGAAATTGTCTCGACGGCTGGTGAAGGAAATCTAGGGGGTGAAGATTTTACAGATCGATTGGTCAGTCGAGTGCTCTCGATGCAAAATCTCAGCTATGAACTGGCGGAACTGAAGTCTCCCAAACTCGTGGCGCGGTTGTTCCAGGCGTGTGAACAGGCCAAGCGTGAGATGACGCATCAGT
Source organism: Planctomycetaceae bacterium (assembly GCA_041753175.1). Taxonomy (GTDB): domain Bacteria; phylum Planctomycetota; class Planctomycetia; order Planctomycetales; family Planctomycetaceae; genus SXPC01. The sequence continues at coordinate 3,580 of JBGSVC010000482.1, read as the reverse complement.
CGTCAGTGACGCTACGAATCCCCAATGAAGAGGGGAACTACGAAGAGCAAGCCGTCTCGTTGACCGTGACTCGGGATGAGTTCAAAGAACATTGTCAGGTTCTCATGGATCGGGTCAAGCAACCGGTCTTGCGTGTGCTGCGTGATGCCCGGACAGATCTGGGTAAGATTGATCAGGTGATCCTCGTCGGCGGAGCAACGCGGATGACCATGATGACAGAATTTGTCCAGGAGACATTGAAGAAAGATCCCTTGTGTCAATTTAATCCGGATGAAGTCGTCGCGCTGGGAGCAAGTGTGCAGGCAGCTTTAATTGCAGACGATGCGGCAGTGAGGGATCTGGTCCTCACTGATGTCTGCCCGTTTTCTTTGGGTGTCGAGACATGCAAGGAATTCGGCAACAACGAACTTCGTCAAGGATACTTCCTGCCGATCATCCATCGTAACAGCACGATTCCGATTTCCCGGGAACAGTATCTGGAAACGGTAGTCGCCAACCAGACCCAGATGAATCTAAAAGTCTATCAAGGGGAAGCGCGACGTACGGAAGACAATCTTCTGCTGGGGACATTACGTGTCGACGGGATACCGACAGGGGCCAAAGGAAAGTCGGTCCGGGTTCGGTTTACGTATGACATGAACGGTTTGCTGGAAGTCGAGGCACGCATCGAAGAGACCGGGAAAATAGTTTCGACTGTCTTGACTCGCTATGCCGGTCATCTTTCAGATGAGGATCTTCAAGCCGCCAAAGCCAAACTGGCCAGCTATAAATATTATCCACGCGATGAGCAAGTCAACCAGCAACTTCTGCGTTTTAGTGAACGTCTGGTTGGAGAGATGCCGCCACATCTGCGTGAGGAATTTGAGCGGTTGATCGATCAATTTGAGCAGGCGATGTCTTCTCAGAATAAAGAGTATTTTGAAGCGTCAAAAGTCGCCCTGATCGACGCGCTCGAACAATTAGGCTACGACCCACATTCTCAGGAAGATTCCAGCCATGACGATCAGCAGGACTGATTATCTAAAATCGGTCTCGGCTCTGGACCCGCTTACTCAGGCCGATCAACTGATCGAACTGCGTCAGAAGATGCTGATGTCATTGCTGTCGGAATCCAGAATTGATGCTCAATCACCTTCACCAATCATCACAGACCATCAGGCGATCTGGCAGGGGACGATCGATTTACAGGCACGCCAGCAACAGTTTCAACAAAGACAATCAGAACTTGATCAGTTGGATCAGCTACGTCAGGATCTGGTGAGTTCACCTGATTTTCAAACGTTGAAACAGCAATTGATTTCGATGACGAATTCTTCATTTCCCGCCAACGCCCAGGCGGCAGAAGAGTTGATCAAGTTGTTTCCTCTCAGAGAGGAACTTCGGCGTCTGAATGAGCACAAAGAGTTGAACTCGGGATTTACGAAATGGTTTTGTTGGAATGCCGTTCAGGGTTGTCCGGAACGACGGAACCGTTTCGATATGACGACGTGGGGCAACGACGACAAAAAAAGCTGGCTGTTGGCAATCAAATATGTCAATCAGCATTGTCCAAGACTTTCCAGTCAACATGAGAAGTTACTCAACGACATGCGTGAAGACCTGATGAGTTCTACGGGACAGAAGCAAAACCTCGTCGGTAGGAGTATTGGGATTTGGCAGTTGATAACCATCATTTTTATTTTCATTGTGACCCTGATCAGAGCCAGTAACAATTAAGGCATCGTGACCGAAGGTGTGTATGACTGACGGCGAGGCGATCGACTGGCATTTTCTTCCGGGAAATCCGCGGTTATTTTTTGGACTGGGAGCTCAATTCGACGAGGTCGAATTGAAACGCGCCTACAACCGTCTGATTCGCTTGTTCAAACCGGATCGTCATCCCGACGAGTTTCAGAAAATCCGATCGGCCTACGAGAGTCTTAAATTCCAACTCGAAAATAGAAACCAGTTGGATGATTATTCGAGCAACGTCGATGATATTTCCGGATTCGTGTCTGGCACATCCTTAAACAGTGTGCACGAAAATAGTGCGCACGAAAACAGAGTTCACGATGAAAATGCCTTTACGGAGGCATCCCCTGATTTATTGTTCGGCACCCCCGAAGAACGCTATGCTGCCCTCCGCCTTAAACCTGCTCTCAATGCCCAGGACTATCTCCATCTGGCGATCCTCTCCGATTTGGTGGCTGATACCTCAGCGCACTTTGCCGACTGGCTGATGCGAGGCGTGAAGGCATTTCCGAATTCCGAGATGTTATTGAAAGTATTACTTCGTTACTGCCAGCAAGCGAGCATCGATTATCCGAACCTGCATCGCTTTTTGATTCAACTATGCGAAGTGATGCCGCATGGTCCGTTCTATTTTTATGCCCTGAAGGCCGCTCATCAACTCATCGCCAAAGAAGGATTCGATCGATTCTTTCAGACATGGCAGGCTTGTGAGACTAGGATTGTCGAAGCTGATCCTTTCGCCAGGATGTACAACCTGCGTTCAATACTCAGAGCGGCTGCCTGGTCGGGACAACATGATCTCTGGATCAAGGAACAACGAAAGTTTTTTGAAGAGAACTTTCAATCCCTGAATATCGATTACGATCTGGAATGGGCGTTACTGGATGCCTTCACACGTTGCCGAGACGTACAACTGCATCTGACCCAAAACGATGAGCTGTTAAAAAAGACGCTGGAAACATTGCAGGTGTACTCGTGGCATCATCCCGCAGATGCAGCCATGGTCTTGTCGGATCTACAGGATCATGTGGTGTCGGAGGCACGTCGCTATCTGGAGGAATCGCCGATTCGTGAAATTCCCCATGCGAGTGCCATCGTCAACGCTACTGAACTGACGCTGATCTATGAGGGCTTCATAAAGCCGACCTTTGAGATCGATGACAAGACCGCGGACGATCTCCTTCATTCGATGGCAGGTGAGCAGCTTCAGAAACTGCCATGGCGTGTCCAACTGATCCGAGTCATGGCGTTATTGGAGTTTTTGACGATGTTGATAGGGCTTTGCATTTGGGGAGTGATCTTTTTTCTTAGCATCTCAAGTAGCCCCGAACTATTGAGTTGGTGTGTTTCCTTGGGAGGCAGTCTGGTTATTTGCTTGGCTATTCTTATGTTGGGATTCGCAGTTCTGGTTGTCGGATTCAATGCCTTCCGCTCACGTCTGATTTATCGGATCATCAACCGGGCCTTGAGCAGAGTTATCAATCCGCATTATCGACAGCACGGACGATCCGCTTATCTGAGGATTCTCAATCGACATCACTTTTCGATGCGCAGTTTTTCAGATCGACTGCTCACGAAGTTAAAAGTAAACTGCTATCGAGGAGAATTCGGTCGTTATCTATTCGGCAAAATCCTGACGCTGGACTACCCGACGATGCTGGTCGCCTTGTGCAAACGTCCGCGTCCGTAATTCCAAGTTCAATACGTATGTGATTGAGATGTGGTCCCGGAAATCCTGCAGTTTCTATGAAACTGTTCCGGACAGTAAAATCATCGAACATGTGTCATGAATTCCGATGTTTTGTCAGTCAGATGAAATCGATGGATGCCAAATTGTGATGTGAGGGCG
>JBGSVC010000481.1:0-5215 GCA_041753175.1 Planctomycetaceae bacterium | reverse complement strand
GGGGTTGCTGATTACCACCTTGACCGGACGTCCACTCGAATTTCAGTGCACCACTCCCATTTTACCCAATAAAACGCAGCAAATTCTCTACGGCCCCACACTGTCACCGTTTGTCAAAGGGGAGTTGATCGGCAAAACGCTCCTTGATCGCATTCAAATCAAACCCACCCTCCTGATGGTCGAGCAGTTTGATATTCTCGGGCTTCGCAGTGTTTGTGATATCCCTCTGGTCGTTCTGAAAACCGAGGACACCACGATGCCGCCATCAATGAGTGACTACGCCACTCGCAAACTCCATCGCAGTGAATTACTGACTTCCAAAGCCTTCGCCCATGACCTGGTAATTATCACTGAACTGCTTGCACAGATTCCACCGGAAGCAGACCTTTCCGAACCCATTCAGCGGACGACAGAAGCGTTGAAAGAAACTCTTCGCTCTTCCTCGGCTGCGTGATATTTTGCAACTTTTCCGTGTCACATGGATTCAAGGATGAACCCCATGACAGACCAGATTCATCAACTGCCACAGATTACCCAGACTGATCTGACGGTCAGTCCGCAGATTTTCGCCTCCGGCATGAACTCGGCGTTATCACGCTGGCCGATGCCTCAGCTTCAGGACGCGGCGTTGCTGACTAAGCCTGGGTATGTCCCCAGCTGGAAACCGGTCTTTCCAAAGCTCAAAACCTTTTCCCTCAATTTCCCGGACAGCATCGAATTTCTTAAAGTCGAAGAACCCCAGCCTGCCAGAAGTAAACCTCATCATCGGCAGGCTCCACAGGCCGGCGAAGACTCTCCTGACAAACCTCGCCCTAAACCAGCTCGCATCAAACCTCCCGCTGATGCCATCACGCTGGAAGATCGACTTTTCTACGTTCTTCAACCGCCACTCAATTCCTGGTTCGCCAATCAGGAACTCGTCATGCCTTTTGAGCCATTCCCTTATCAATACGAAGGCATTGCCTGGCTGTTCTCCCAAAAGGCAGCTCTGTTAGCTGATGGTATGGGTCTTGGCAAAACGATGCAGACGATCACCGCCATTCGTTTGTTATTAAGGGCCAATCAGGTCCGTCGCATCCTTCTGATTTGTCCCAAACCATTGATTCCAAACTGGCAGCGCGAATTCAAATTCTGGGCAGAAGAAATTCCTGTCACCACCATTGAAGGTGATACGGCGCGTCGAAATCTGCTATGGAACATGCCTGGCATCCCGGTGCTGTTGGGAAACTATGAAGTCATGGTCCGTGATCTGGCAGAGCGTCCTGAAGAAGAACTTCCCAAATTTGATCTGGTCGTGCTCGATGAAGCCCAACGTATTAAAAACCGTGATTCCAGAACGTCAGAAACAGCGCGCAGCATCCCCCGAAAAAAATCCTGGGCGCTGACAGGAACCCCCATCGAAAATAGAGCCGAAGAAATGGCCTCGCTATTTGAATACATGGGAGTCGTTCCCAAACGGGCAACTCCAGACCTCAGGCAACTCAAACTTCTGGCCGATGTCTACGTTCTCAGACGAACAAAAGATCTCGTCATGAAAGACATGCCGCCTCTGCTCGACCGCGATGCCATCCTCGAACTTTCCCCCTCACAAAAGCTCGCCTACGAAACAGCAGAAAAACACGGCACAATGCAACTCGATGACATGGGCGAGGAGATCACAATCCAGCACGTCTTCGAACTTGTCATGCGACTCAAACAAATCGCCAACTACGATCCTCTAACGGGCGAATCCGTTAAACTCGAACGTCTCATTGCAGATATGGAGGAAGTCGCTGCTTCAGGTGAAAAAGCAATCCTCTTTTCTCAATGGACAAAATCGATCGACTGGATCGCTGAACGCATGCCGCCGCAATTCGGAACTCTGGTCTATCATGGCGGCGTCAAACATAAAGACCGTGAACCAATCTTGACCAAGTTCAAAAACGATCCCAAATCTCACTTACTCCTGATGAGCTATGGCACAGGCGCTGTCGGTCTCAATCTGCAATTTTCGCATTATGTCTTCCTGTTTGATCGCTGGTGGAACCCCGCTGTCGAAGATCAAGCCATCAACCGGGCCCATCGCATTGGGGTCAAAAAGCAGGTGATCTGCACCAAGTTCATCTGCAAAGATACTGTCGAGGAACGAATCGATTTAGTTCTTCGTGAAAAAAGAGAGATGTTCCGACGTATCCTCGGCGATGGCGATACATCCACAGAATCACTCAGCCTCAATGCCTCGGAAATCTTTGGACTCTTTGATCTCAAGGCACGTCACGGCAAGGGGACACGCAAAATCGCCCCTCAAAATCCGTTCGCCGCTTAGCTGCCCTATGATTTTCAATGGACTGCTTGATTCCATGGATGGAATCATTAATAACGACCGGTGTCAGGCATTATTGGAGTGTTGAAATACCGACACGAAGTCAATCTTCAACAGGCTTTTAGTCAACTGGCGTCGCATCTTCTGATTGATCATCGCCCAGCAGGCTCATGATATCGGCATGTGTCGCTTGCACGTTCGCAGTTTCATCGTTTTTGAGCGCCCGAACAACTTTAATATGGCTTTGATTGGCGAGATTATGCACCGGATCGATGGCATGGGAACCGTCCAGTCGACAAATCGCTTTGACAATCGGGCGATCATAGTTGCCTTGAGTTGTGCGGACCACTTGTCCATACACACCATTGCTCAATTCAACCAGGGAGCCCAACGGATAAAGACAGATGGTATTCAACAGGGCAGGGATCGTCTGTGGATCAAATCGGCCTTCACGAGTCAGATTAAGAATTCTTTCCACAGTCTGATAGGGAGTCATTTCCGTTTGAGCCAGAGTTCGCGGCGAATTCAATGTAATATAACAATCCACGACCATGGCAATGCGTGCCAGATTGCTGATCTGGATTCCCGTCTTCCCATGAGGAAAACCAGATCCATCCCATCGTTCAAAAACCTGTGTGGCGACCTGACGGGAAACAATGTTCAAGCTTTTCTGCGGTGCCAGATAATACATATTATCTCGAAGATTGCGTTTGAATTCCAACAGCGCACCGTTGGTGAGCGCTTCATCCTGATGCACCATCATATGTGTGTCGTCACTCAAGCGAACGCGAGATAACAAACACCCAATCCCCAAATTGACAATATCATCTTCTTTAAGCCCCATCAGCGTCGCCACAGACATTGCCAGATGAGACACACGCATGCAATGGGCAAAGGTTTCTTCACTTTGAACGGTATCAATCGCCATCCGCACAAACACGTCGATATCTGCCAGAATTCGATCAATCGATTCTTCTGTGATCGTCCGCACGGGATGCTCAGCAATCGAGTCGTTTGTCTGTGCCGAGACATACACTTGAGACAGGATTTGACAGTGACGCGCCGTCATTTGTTTGATTTCATGCACAGCTTCTTTTGTATACGCTGCCGAGTCGACTCGCTTGAGCCTGTCAATCACCGGAATATTACGTTTTTGTTCGGGCGTAAGCGGTTCACGACGGATCTTGGTCCTTGTCGCTTCTGACGGTGAGGGACCGGAGGCTCCCCCCAACGAAGAGACCTTGCTGGCATCGATCGCAATATGCGTGATTCCACGGGCTTTGAGCCGATCGATGAAACCCGTAGTGATTTTGATGCCCTGATTCAGCAATAACAGATTGGTCTGGTTGGCATCATAGATCGGAACTGGAAGAGCGACCCCCAAAGTCAAATCGGTGATTGGAACGACAGCAAGCTCAGCCATAATGACTCTTTTAACTCAGTCTATTTCGTCTACGATAAGTGTGCTTGAGATCTCGGGGTTTACCGATGGCTGGATGAGCCGTGCGGTCGCCACACTTTCAACGTGTACCTAATTCCACATCACGTAACGTGTATAATGTGCGCCAGATACGGCAATCCAAAAATCGGTTTCCAGCGCCTGTTTACTATTTCGGGTAACGGTGACAATCAATTGCAGCAAGATCGTCAATTCAATCGTAGTTGCCCATGCATACAAGGTTTTTACTGTAACAGTATGCGGAAATTACCCACATATTCAGTACAAACGGCTCATAGAAATTCACATGTAATTCACAGTCAGAGATACCCGACTTGCTTGTCTATAATGGTCGTGTGCCGACAACAATCAGTGACCTGTGGTCATTACGGGATATGCCTTCAAGCCTTTCAACAATATCCGCTTCGAACTGACAATTTCATTCTTCTCATTCCAACATCAGGCATGTCAATGGCGCATGCAAAGAGTATCCACGCAAGACCGTATCTGGCAGTGCCACGGATCAAAAGTGAATCGCCCGTTTCTCAACAGCCATGGCGGCTTCTTTAAGAGCTTCAGAAAGCGTCGGGTGAGCATGGCAAGTCCTTGCCAGATCCTCACTACTCGCAGAAAACTCGATGGCCAGCACCACTTCTGCAATCAGATCACCTGCGTGAGGCCCGATGATATGCACTCCCAAAATTCGATCCGTGGTTTCGTGAGCCAGAAATTTAATCTTACCTTCCGTCGTCCCCATCGCTTTCGCTCGACCATTGGCCATAAACGGAAAATAACCAACTTTGTAAGGCACCTTGGACTCTTTGAGTTGTTCTTCAGTTTTCCCGACAGTCGCAATCTCAGGATGTGTGTATACGACAGCCGGAATGGCACCATAATTGACATGACCATGTCCGGTCACGATCGTCTCGACACAAGCAATTCCTTCTTCCTCGGCTTTGTGGGCCAGCATCGCGCCGCCGATCACATCTCCGATCGCATAAATATTCTTCTGATTCGTGCCGTAATGGCTATCCACTTTTATAAATCCACGAGAATCTACTTGGACTCCTGCCTGATCCAACCCTAAACCCGCAGTCGCCGGCTTTCGCCCCACCGACATCAGCACCTTATCACATTTGATTGAATTCTTTCCTTCGATGAGCACTTCGCAAGACTTGGCGGTTTTTTTGACTCCAGTTACCTTGCAACCCAACTCAAAGACGAGGCCTTGTTTTTCAAACAGCTTTTTCGCTTCACCGGCGATTTCAGAATCCATACCCGGCAGGATTCGATCCAAATACTCCAGGACGATAACTTCAGATCCTAATCGTCTCCAGACCGTTCCCATCTCAAGCCCAATATATCCCGCGCCAATCACGACGAGCTTTTTCGGCACCTCTGTAAATGCCAACGCTTCCGTGCTGGTCACGACTTTATCGCCATCCGGTTCAAGGCCGGGCAAAAAGGAGGGAACA